>NZ_JAINEZ010000242.1:0-508 GCF_019873065.1 Sphingobium sp. PNB | reverse complement strand
CCGGAAGGCGAGGATCGCCAAACTCAAGCATTCTGCTTCTCGCTGATGCTGAACCGGCGATAGGATTTCCGGCCCTTGATGGTGGTGCCGATGTCGTCGGCGGAAATGATGCGATCCGGCGTTGCCTTCACGGTCGGGCACTTGATCGTCATGCCGTCGAGCAGGCCCACGCCAGCCTCGCCCAGCTTGTCGAGTAATTCGGCTTGCGCCGCTTCCGCCTGCGCCTTGCCTTGGCGTTCCAGCGCCTTGCCTGACAGCCAGCGGGTGGCAGCATCGGCGGCAAGGTTGTTCGTGCGAAGATCCACAACCGCGTCAGTCGCATCGGGATAGAGCGCCGCAATGGTCGAGCCGTCCCGCGTGAAGTCGGGCTTGGGCGCCTTACCAGCCGCCACGTCACGCCAGAACTGCGCAACACGAGCTTCAATGTCGGCGTAGATGACGGGACGGAACTGATATTCGAACCGCCGCAGTTCATTGCCGCCGACCAGCACGATAACGTCGCCCCAAT
>NZ_JAINEZ010000241.1:0-535 GCF_019873065.1 Sphingobium sp. PNB | reverse complement strand
TGTGAACCTTGCTCGCTTCATTCGTCCGTCCTTCCATCAGGTCAGACTCTAATCAAGCTTGGAGGAAAATCCGGGGGTCAGGTCAGTGGTCTATTGGCTGATCTAATGCGCCATCCGGCGGATTATCATTACCGTTCGCTGCATCCGTCAGGTTTCAAACGGGCTGCGGTCGGCTACCGTCCATTCATGACCGCTATTCAGGGCATGAAGGCTCTTGGCTATCTGGAAGTGGTCATGGGCTTCTGGCAACCCGGAAGGATTAATCAGCCGGGAATGGCAACTCGCTACCGGCTTACGCCTACCTTCCTCAAATATGCTGCGGATTTTGGCATCTGCGCTGTTGATTGGTCCGGTCATTTCCGACCCCCGCCCATGGGATCATATAACCCGAACCCGGTGTTAGTGCGCTCTGCGGCGGTGAAGGACTGGAACAAGCGCGTGAGAGGGGCGCTTGCGCGGCGACTGACAGGATGCGAGCGTAGCGACAATCAAGATGAGAATCGGTTGTTGGGGTGTCGGTGAAGGGCGGAGGGCG
>NZ_JAINEZ010000240.1:0-611 GCF_019873065.1 Sphingobium sp. PNB | reverse complement strand
ACAAGAGCGCATCCACGGCGAACCGCCTGTGACGATGGCTGAGCAGCATCGGCGGGCATGGGAACACAAGCATGGGATCAGGGCATGAACGCGCAGTCATCGATCCTCGCTGGCGATGGCGACGACGCATTCCGTTCATCGGTTGTTGGTGCATCCGAGGTGGCCGCGCTGTTCGACGCCCACCCTTGGCTGACCCATTTCGAGCTTTGGCACCGCAAAAACGGTACGGTCGCCACGCCCGATTTCAGCGGCAACGAGCGCACCGAATGGGGCGTCCGCCTAGAACCCGTCATCATCGAAGCCGCGTGCGATCGCTTCGGCTATGAACCGCTGGAAACGCCCAAGCGCCTCGACAATGGCGCGGGGCTGGGCGGCCACCCTGACAAGCTGGTCATGTGCCCCCGACGCGGCCGCGGCATTCTGGAGGTCAAGACCGCCGACTGGCTGGTTGCCAAGGGCTGGGGTGACGAGCCGCCGCTGAATTATCTGCTCCAGATCATGTCCTACATGGGGCTGGCTGGCTGCGATTGGGGCGACGTTATCGTGCTGGTCGGCGGCAATGAACTGCGGCGGTTCGAATATCAGTTCCGTCCCGTCATCTACGCCGACAT
>NZ_JAINEZ010000239.1:0-615 GCF_019873065.1 Sphingobium sp. PNB | reverse complement strand
GAAACACTGATGGCTGTGGCGCATATCGGATACCGGATGGCGCTGCGCGACCTCGACCGCAAGCACAAGGAGGCGGGGGAGTGAGTATCCTATGCGCAATCGGGCTGCACAAGTTCAAGCAACTGCGGGTGGAAGGCTTTACCGGAGAGCACGACTGGTTCGCCAGAGTTTGGGGTAACGCGCTCATCGTGGACGCCTGCGAACGATGCCAGAAGCACCGCTACAACGCGGCCTATCTGCCATCTCCACAAGCGCAAGAGGTGGACGATATGGAGTTGAGCATGCCCAAATCTTCCGCCACAGCCTCACCAGACGCGAAAAATGCGCTTGGAGGTATCGAGGTAGCCAAGAGCATCCAATCGCGCTCTACGGGCTTTAAAACGGCCCGCCCATCCACAGAGGGGAGGTAGGGGGATGGCTAAGGAAACCCCGAAACAATACACGGGCCGCAAACTGCGCAGGAAGATCGAGCTTGCGAAGGTGGCAGTCATGGAAGCCCAGCAGAGCGCCACGGAATATCGAGGCGATATGGCTGCGCGGCGACTGACAGGATGCGAGCGTAGCGACAATCAAGATGAGAATCGGTTGTTGGGGTGTCGGTGAAGGGCGGAGGGC
>NZ_JAINEZ010000238.1:0-632 GCF_019873065.1 Sphingobium sp. PNB | reverse complement strand
CCAAGACCCGGCATAGCGTCCATCTCGGCGCGGATTTCCTCGCTGGTGGGCATGTAGCTCATTGCCCTGCCTCCAGCTTGGCGAGGGTGGCGCGCTGATATTGCTCCTGCACAGACACGGGCGGTTCGCCGTGGATGCGGTCCTGCTCCTGGCGTTCAGCGGCATCAGCTAGTTCGTCATCGCTCATCGGACGCCAGCCTTCGCCGTCACATTCCGAGCAAATCGGGCCAAACGGCCACATGAAGCCCAGATTATCGCACTTCGGGCATTCGATTTCGGGGGTGTCAAAAACTGTCACCCTTCCAGCCTGATAATGCTCGTCGCACGTAAACTTACTGCCGACACATCTAGGGCAATCCGCCTGCCAGTTATTCCGGATCATAATTCTGGTCCTCGTCCTCGATGGCGGTCAGCAGCGCGCACCGATAATTCACGATGCCGTCGCGTTCTTTCATCGCCTCAGCGATCAGGTCGTAGGCTTGGCCAAAGCGGCCATCTTTCCAGCCGCCAGCGCCCTCGTAAGCGGCGCGTTCTGGGATACGGTCGCCCATCACAACCCTCCCGCCACAATCCAAAGCGGCAGAGCCACCAGAACGAGAGCAATCGTCACGGCTTCAAGGCGGGTCAGAGTT
>NZ_JAINEZ010000237.1:0-645 GCF_019873065.1 Sphingobium sp. PNB | reverse complement strand
CATGCGGTGAAAGCTGCACGTGCGGTTCGGCGGGGGGATCAGGGCTGACTCCATGAGCAGCACCAATCCTACCCGACTGAGCGAAAATATGGGGCCATGCGAGGCCGACTGCCCCGCGGCGATCCTCGATCTGCTGAGCCCGACCGAGCATGAATATGCGCTCGATTGGCGCGCACGTTGCCGGGCGAACCTTGCGCACCGCGCGCGCAAACTCGCGGACGGGGATCGCATCCGGCTTCCCGAGCCGGTGACCTTCACCGACGGTAATGTCGCGCAGGAGTTCGTCGTCTGCAAGCGCGGCCGGAGGCTCGTGCTTCGCGATCCGCAGAATGGCTGCTTCTACCGGATCAGTCGCCTCATGACGCGCGCCTGGGTGGTCGTACCGGTCACCAAGATCCACAAGACGCTGTTTGCATGAGCGTCAATCCTCGAGGAGAAAGGGATCAGGTCATGACGACGGCCATCGACAGGCGTTGTCTGTCTCCCAAACGCCAGTTGCTCTGCAGCCGCGAGAATGCCCTGCGCGTCGCCAGCCGGATTTTCGATCATTCGCAGGGTAATGAGACCTGTGCGCGGGTGGGCGTAGACAGAAGCGTTGATAGCTGATTCTATGGGCTTTCCAAGAAGGAGAGCAGCGGATGGCGC
>NZ_JAINEZ010000236.1:0-660 GCF_019873065.1 Sphingobium sp. PNB | reverse complement strand
TGATCATGGACGAAGTCCAGGCTCCATCGCTGGTTGGGTAGCGCCAGAACCGGAGCCGGTGCCCGTGCGCCGATGGCACGACGCCGGTTGCGCCTGCGTCGGACCGCCAGCTTCTCCTCGCTATAAAGACGCTGTGTCTTCTTCCGGTTGATCACCACGCCCTCCCGCCGCAGCAGGATGTGCAGCCGACGATAGCCAAACCGGCGGCGCTGCTGCGCAAGCTCGCGCAGCTTCGACCGAAGGTCAGCATCATCTTCCCGCTGTGACCGATAGCGCATGCTCTTCCGGTCAGCGCCGATAACACGGCACGCCCGCCGCTCGCTCATCCCCAGTACCGCCTGGAGACGAGCGACCGCCTCTCGCTTGGCAGCGGGCGTTACCAATTTTTTGCGAGAAGATCCTTCAGGCCGGCATTATCCAGCATCGCCTCGGCCAGCAGTCGCTTCAGCTTGGCGTTCTCGTCCTCAAGCGCCCGCAGCCGCTTGGCCTCCGAGACCTCCAGACCGCCATACTTGGCTTTCCAGTTGTAGATCGTCGCTTCCGACACGCCGTGGCGACGAGCCAAGTCGACAGTCTTCGCGCCAGCCTCCTGCTCCTTCAGCACGCCGATGATCTGCTCTTCTGTGAACCTTGCTCGCTTCATTCGTCCGTCCTTCCATC
>NZ_JAINEZ010000235.1:0-667 GCF_019873065.1 Sphingobium sp. PNB | reverse complement strand
GCCCATCACCGCCCCCGCTCGGTTGAGGTTGGCAGGCCGGCAACCTCATGGCGCAACACCTTCAATTCGCTGATGCTGGCTTCCAGCGGGGCGAACAGATGATCTGGCAGACAATGGGCATAGCGCTTCTTGGCGTCCGCGATCTTGCCCTCCATGTCGGGGATGAGGCGGGACAGATCGCGGTGTGCATCCACTTCATACCACGGCTTCACCTTCTGCTGGAAGGCATCCCCCGCCCCACTGCTGGCAGGCGCGCTCTCCCCCTCCGATGGGGAGGAAAGGGCGGCGTGAAGGTCGGTGCGCAGGCCGACGTCATAGACCGCGCTGCTGTCCTTCAACCGGATCAGCCGCAACTCTTCTTGGCAGCGCTCCAGAAGCGATCTCACCCCATCCAAAGCAGGCGCGGGAGGGGTGGCGCGGACCATGTTGATCTGCGCATCGCAGCTAAGGCACCCTTCGCGGACGGTCCCATTGCCGATTGTCCACCCGGTATCGTTGCACCGTTTGCACTTCACCGCCTCCTGATCGGCCGCAGGGGGTGATGAAAGGGCTGGTATGTGGTCATTCATAGCGGCGGCAAAACTGCGACCGGCCTTTTGTGCCTCCCACCCAGCGATGAAGGCATTTTCGACCGCCTCCCGCCCATTGCCCGCAGGCTCTACCGATG
>NZ_JAINEZ010000234.1:0-674 GCF_019873065.1 Sphingobium sp. PNB | reverse complement strand
ACACCGCCCCCAATGCCGCGATCAGCGGCGCGACGGCGGCGGATCGGTCGCCAGCCAGCCGCCGAAGCCATGCCCGACGAAACGCGATGCACAGCGCCCGGATCATCGCGCCCCGTCCACCGCCCGCTCGACCCGCCGGCCGATGGACTCCAGATAGCGCTGCCGAATGACCGCAGCCTCCTCCGCCGAAAGCCCCGCATCCTCGCGCACCGGGGCCTTCAGCTGCGCCTCCACCACCCGCCGCGCTTCGCCCGCCGGCGCCGGCGCCGGCGCGGGCGCAGCCGCCATCAGCAACAGCACCACCATCTCATCCTCCCTTGCCGATCCGCGCCGCTTCCGCCGCCAGTTTCTGCCGCAGCGCCCCGTCTCCCGCCCGGCGCAACCCGGCCTCCGCCTCGTCGCGCCGCCCGCCGATGATCAGCGCCAGCAGCAGGTTGTTGCGCACCACCGCCAGTTGCGGCCCCAGATCGCTCGCCCCGCGCAACGCCTCTATCGCCGCGCCGACCCGCCCGGCCCGCAACAGCGCATAGCCAAGCGCATTGCGCGGCAGCGGATCGGCCGGACTCGCCCGGCTCGCCCGCTCGTACCAGGCCGCCGCCTCGTCCCACCGCCCCCGCGCCGCCAGCAGATGCCCGCGCACCGCGCTGACCCCACCGCCCGCCGTCTCCGGCGGC
>NZ_JAINEZ010000233.1:0-697 GCF_019873065.1 Sphingobium sp. PNB | reverse complement strand
TCAAGGTCTTCCCGGTGCGCGTCGTGCTGACGCCGGGGGAACCGGTGCAGACCATGACGATAGAGAACAGCAGCAAGGAAAGCGCCCGCGTCCAGCTCCGCATCTATGGCTGGCGGCAGGAAAAGGGCGAAGACGTGCTGGAAGAGACCCGCGATGTGCTCGCCAATCCCGCCCTGTTCGAGGTGCGGCCCGGCGCCGTGCAGATCGCGCGCTTCGGCCTGAGGACGGGAACAGGCGCTGCGGAGAAGAGCTATCGCGTGATCCTGGAGGAGGTGCCCGGCACCCGCGCGGTTCCCGCCGGAACCGTCCAGACGCTCCTGCGGATCAGCATTCCGATCTTCGTGCCCCCGGCTCGCGGGTCGGGCAGGCTGGTCTGGCGCGCCTGGCCCAGCGGACCGCGCCAGATGACCTTCGCCATCCGCAACGAAGGCAACGCCCATGTGCAGATCAACCGCCTGATCCTGTCGCGCAAGGGCGGTCCGCAAGTGGCCCGGCAGGACATGTCGGTCTATCTGCTCCCCGGCTCCTCGCAGCAGGTCGTCCTCGACACTGCCGCATCCATCGCTTCCGGCCAGACCCTGAAACTCGACGCAATGACCGATCAGGCGGATGTCGCCGCGGAGATCGTTGCAGAGGAGCGGCCCCGTGAAGTCGCGCGCCCTTGAAGGGGCCATGGTCGCGCTCTGCCTCCTGTCCC
>NZ_JAINEZ010000232.1:0-712 GCF_019873065.1 Sphingobium sp. PNB | reverse complement strand
TCCCAGCACGGCCCCGCCCGCCAGCACCGCCGCGGCGATCAGGAAGGCGCTGCCGATGAAGGGCAGCAGCGGCTTCGCGCCCACCGACAGGGAATAGACCGTGCCGAAGAACAGCGGCGACACGATGCCCGCGATGGAGCCGACGCTGTTGTTCGCGCCCTGCAACTGGCCCTGTTCGGATTCCGACACGCGCTGCGTCATCAGCGACTGGATGGTCGGCATGGCAAGGCCCCAGAGCGCGTTGGGGAACATCGCCGCGACGAACAGCCAGCCGGTCGGCGCCATCCCCATCGCGAAAATCCCGACCGCGCCGAAGCCAAGCCCGATCACCATGGTCGTGCGGTCGCCCAGCCGCTTCACCACCGGCCCGACCAATATTCCCTGCACGCCCATGTCCATCAGGCCGACCAGCGCCAGCAGCGTCCCCACCTGCCACGCCCCCCAGCCATAGCGGTCCCCCGCATAAAGCACGAACACGGCGGAGAAGAGGTGATGCGCGAAATAAAGCAGGAAATTGACCACCGCCAGGCTCGACAGCTCGGGATGCGACCGCAGCAGCCGCAGCGCCCCGAACGGATTGGCCCGCTTCCACGAAAAATCCATCCGCTTGTCGCCGGCCAGCGATTCCGGCAGCACGAACAGCCCGTAGAAAAAGGCCAGCCCCGACAGCCCCGCCGCCGCCCAGAAGGGCGCCCGCAGCGAAATCTCCCCC
>NZ_JAINEZ010000231.1:0-717 GCF_019873065.1 Sphingobium sp. PNB | reverse complement strand
GAGGTTGTGATCGCACCGCTGGCCGCCGTGATTGTGGGAACGAAGCTCGTGACCCAGGCATTGACCTGCGTCCGCGATACTTCGTACCAGTTGGAGCCATCCGACAGCAGCGTCAGCGTATCCCCTGCCGCCATGGCGAAATTGACGGCGTCCTTCAGTTTGATATTGCCGCTTACAAGTACCGTGAGAGCGGAAGCGGTGCGGAGCGTGATCCGCCGCCCCACATAGCTCTGCGGGCGGCTAATCGTCCCTATATTGGTTGTGCCGGTGACGCTGAAGACATCATCAATACCATTGAGCGCGATTGTTGCGGCAGACGCGATGGCTGGCACAGCCGCGTTCGTGTTCTCTGCGCCGTTGCCGTTGGTGAACTTCGAACCAGGCAGGACAATGAAGCGTCCGCCGCCAGATACCACCTCGACGCCTGGATAGCCCAAGCCGGAATCATTCCAGTCTTTACACTGGATGCGGAGCGATATTTCGCTTCCGGTCGCCGTGGCTTCGTGGCGGACCACGTTGCCGCCGACATTCGAGCCATCAAAGTCACCGACGATGCGGGTGTTGGGACCATGTATCTCCACTAGCGGCTGATTGGTAGGTGTGTCGCGGCCTTGACCGCTCACATTCGCCCAGGACGCGGTGTGGCCGTCCGCCGCCGGTGCCACGTAGTACGCTGTATCACCTATATCGAGATCAGCGTTGCTCAGCTTTAGCTTA
>NZ_JAINEZ010000230.1:0-725 GCF_019873065.1 Sphingobium sp. PNB | reverse complement strand
CGTGCCTATCCGGTTGACGCATACACCCACTAGGGATAGATTGTGTGCGTGAAGCGGGTAGTGGGTTATGGACGTTCTCGGCCGCACCGATCTGCCCTTCCCGCAATCGCTCCCCGAGTTTCAGCGGCTTTTTCCCGACGATGGGGCCTGCGCCGCCTACTTGGAAAGGATTCGCTGGGGTGACGGGTTCGCCTGCCCGCATTGTGGCATTGTGGGTGAGCCTTTCCGCATCGCTACGCGGCCCGGCGTCCTGACCTGTCGCGCTTGCCGCCGCCAGACGGGATTGACCGTCGGCACGGTCATGGAACGCAGCCACACGCCCTTGAGCACATGGTTCTGGGCAGCCTATCTGGTCGCCAGCCAGACGCAGGCATGTCGGCGGTTCAGTTCCAGCAGCTTGGGCTGACACGGTACGAAACCGCCTTCGGAATCCTGCACAAGCTCCGCGCGGGCATGGTACGGCCCGAGCAGGACCGGATCGGCGGCAAGACGGACGGTCATGTCGAGGTGGACGAAAACCTATGTCGGTGGAAAGACACGCGGCGAAGGCCGGGGTGTTCATCATAAGACGCTGGTGGCTGCCGCCGTCGAAGTCCGCCACCGGGAGCCGGGTACAGCCCAGGACAAGCGTAAGGATGGCCGCTTTGCCGGTCGGGTGCGGCTGTCTATCGCCGCCGACCGCAGCGCCGATTCGCTGTGCGGCTTCGTAGGGAGTGCCGTCATGC
>NZ_JAINEZ010000229.1:0-729 GCF_019873065.1 Sphingobium sp. PNB | reverse complement strand
TAATCGGACATTCCCCCTCCCGCCTGCGGGAGGGGGTTAGGGGGTGGGCTGGCGCGGCATCTGCGTGAATTTTCAACGGCTAAGTCAGAAGCTCGCTCCGCTCGCGCCCACCCCTAACCCCTCCCGTTTACGGGAGGGGAATGTCCTGAATCGGCCTTTCCCGACATTCCGAACTCGCCCACGCGACCTAGCGCAGAACTGGCTTCCTACCTCCGCAGAAACAAGCAACATCAACCCGCTTCACCGCGGCAAAAACCGCGCCTCCGGGTCCGCCGCGATCTCCCGCGCGAACTCCGCGCCGATCCAGTCGCGAAAGGCCTTCACCTTGGCGGTGTTGCGGGCATGGGGCGGATAGACCACCCAATAGCTCGCCCGTTCCCGGACATAGGATGGCAGGGCCTCCACCAGCAACCCGGCCTCCACCTCGGTCTTCCACAGGAAGGGATTGACGATGGCCACGCCCTGCCCCGCCATGGCGGCGCGCCCTTCCATCACCTGGGAATCGAGCGCGATCGCGGGCGGCAGCCCCTTGCCGTCCGCTTCCACCCCCATGGCGGCGAACCATTCATGCCACCACATGTCGTCCGGCGACAGGCGCGGCATGGCGTGCAGCGCCCGCGCATCGGCTATCGGCCCGTTCGCCGCCAGCCATGACGGGCTGCACAGCGGCGCCAGCCGGTTGTGGGTCAGCAGCTTCGCCTCCAGCCCCGGCCAATCGCCCCGCCCGCC
>NZ_JAINEZ010000228.1:0-753 GCF_019873065.1 Sphingobium sp. PNB | reverse complement strand
GCCCTCCGCCCTTCACCGACACCCCAACAACCGATTCTCATCTTGATTGTCGCTACGCTCGCATCCTGTCAGTCGCCGCGCACGGTCGACCTCGCTATCCCGATGTTCGGCTACAAGAACCACATCGGCATCGACAGGACCCATGGTCTGATCCGTACCTGGGACGCCAGCGCCGCCAATGCTCACGATGGTGCACGACTGCCCGATGTGGTCAGCAAGGACAACACCGGCTCGGGGGTCTGGGCGGACACGGCCTACCGGTCGAAGAAGAACGAGGCGTTCCTCGCCAAGGGGATGTTCACCAGCCACATCCACCAGAAGAAGCTGCCGCGCCGGCCGATGCCCGAACGCATCGCCAGGGCCAATGCAAAACGATCCGCCGTGCGTTCGGCGGTCGAGCACTTGTTCGCCGGGCAGAAGCACCGCATGGGGCTGGTCGTGCGGACCATCGGCATCGCCCGCGCCCGCATCAAGATCGGGATGGCCAACCTGGCCTATAACTTCCAGCGTCTTGCCTGGCTTGAGGGGCGTCCTGCGCCCGCATGACGCAAAAACCGGCCCCTGCAGCCGGTTCCGACACGGAAATCAGCGGATCAGCACCCAAAAACCGGGGCTCACCGTCAATTTGCGCGCCTTCACGTCGCCATCATGCCGAAATCAGACGGTTCTTCGAGATGCGGTCATTGGGTGCGATTCGCCCCATATTGAGCATCCCCTATCGAGGAGGAAAGCCATGACTGCCTATGCCGCGCT
>NZ_JAINEZ010000227.1:0-763 GCF_019873065.1 Sphingobium sp. PNB | reverse complement strand
CTGGATGGTTTGTTGGGTGAGAAACGGCGCAAAACAGGATGGATGCGTGCAGAGGCGGCCGGAGATCCTGAGCCCTGGCGACAGCAGGCCATTCTGGGTCGCGGGCGCTGGGACGCAGACGGTCTTCAAGACATCGTGCGTGACTATGTCGTAGAGAACCTTGCCCCAGATGACGCTGTTCTGGCCATCGACGAGACCGGCTTCCTTAAGAAGGGCGATGCCACCTGCGGTGTCGCACACCAATATACCGGTTCGGCAGGCAAGACAACAAACTGCCAGATCGGTGTTCGCGACCTATGTTTCGGCTCGGGGTCATGCCTTTGTCGATCGAGCCCTCTACTTGCCCAAGAGCTGGACTGGTGATCGGACAAAGCTTGCCGCCACCCATGTTCCAGAGACTGTGTCCTTTGCCGCCAAGCCCGCCTTGGGTCGAGATGATAAGGCGTGCGCTGGCGGCGGATGTACCCTTTTCATGGGTAGCGGCAGATGCGGTATATGGCCTAGGCGACGTCGAAGGCGCGGTGCGCCAAGCCTGCACGGGCTATTTCCTTGGGGTCAAATCCGATCATTACTTCGGCTCCTGGGCGAAGAACCCGGCGCAGACACTTATGCAAGATTCGTGCCGCCAGCGCATTGATTTAACATAATGTTTATTATCGACTATTGAGCCTGTAAGCGGGTGGATTCTATTTCGAAGTGCGAAATCCTAGGTTTTATAAGGGTTTGATCCCTTTTCCAGGAAGGCACGCAATGAACGGCTATC
>NZ_JAINEZ010000226.1:0-766 GCF_019873065.1 Sphingobium sp. PNB | reverse complement strand
CGGCCTGCTCCACGATGGCGGACAGGGCGAGCATGAGAGGGCGGATGCTGTCGGCAAGCTGGCAGGTTTCGCGGTGATCGCGGATGCCGTCTTCCAGAGCCGCACAGAATTGCGACACAAGCGAGGACAGGCTCGCAATAGTCGTCATGTCGTTGGCCGCTTCAACCGTCATGGGGACCATGCGGAAGCCGTAGAGCGCCGTTACACGGTCAAGCGCGTGAGGGTCCGCCAGCAGGCTCGCCATGGCCTTGTGAAGCTCCGGGACATTCTCCCCGGTGATGGCGCGGTTGACGGTCTTCACATCCGCGTCGATCGTATCGGCCAAGGTGGACTTGCCGACGCGAGCCGACACGCCTGTCCAGTCCTGCGCCAGCGCGGCGGACACACTCGCCTTTGACGGCGGAGTTTTCTGACGGATTTGGTTGCGCTGCAACATTACATGTCGCTCCCGTTATGAGGAATTTCGGAAACATTGGTGCCGAGAGCCGGAATAGGGGGACAGCCCCCGGCACCTTCCGTGTGCGACCCGTTGGCCTCACGGAAATCGATGAACTGTGCGATGAAGAGGGCGCGATACCCCCGACCCTCGATTGCGCAGGGGACCAGCACGGAACTGCGACCCGCCGTGCTGGTCTCGTTGCTATTGGGGAGGTTGCTTTGCGCGTGGTTCACCGGCTCGCACCTCCACCGCTGGAGATTGACTCCCCAGCGGCTTCGGTCATCGTGGCGATTGCGAAACAACCACGAAAGGAATCACGATGGCTGA
>NZ_JAINEZ010000225.1:0-836 GCF_019873065.1 Sphingobium sp. PNB | reverse complement strand
AGAGGAGGGTGGCATGAAAGCGGTCCTCGCTGACATCCTTTCCAAGCTAGGGGAGCCACGCTGAGATGATTTCTAGCACAGCACTGCCTGGTGGGTGCATCTTCACGTTGCCACCGGGGTGTTTGCCATTCCCCGACGGCATTGGAGGTGAAGCCATGCCCTATGATTTTCATATCGGTGTAGATTACCACAAGGCCTACACCCATCTTGTAGTCCAGGATTCTGGCGGGAAAGTCCTGCGTTCCGGTCGCGTCAAGAACGATCCCCAGCAGCTATCAGGTTTCCTATCTCCCTATTTGGAGAACAGCCATGCCGTGCTGGAAGCTACCCGCAACTGGACTGTCATGTACGATTGGCTGGACGAGCTCTGCGACGACGTCGTGCTGGCCCATCCACTCAAGGTCAAAGCGATCGCGGACGCGAAGATCAAAACGGACAAGATCGACGCGACGATCCTCGCCCATCTTCTGCGGGCAGATCTAATCCCGGAAGCATATGTCCCCTGCGAGGCAGCTCGTACGCTTCGCCAGGCGCTTCGGGAGCGGATGTTTTTCGTCCGGTTGCGCACGATGGTGAAAAATCGCGTTGTAACAATATTCGATCGGTACCCTGAGAAAACACGCGAGCTTCGCACTGTATCTGATCTTTTCGGGAAAACGGGCCGTCAGCACCTGCAGATGCTAACGGTGTCGGAGATCGATCGCATCCACATCGATCGGTCGATTGCCTTCGTCGACGATATAAATCAGCATATTAAAGCCGCGGAAGCGACGATCAGGCAGTTCAGCAAGACCAATGCCGACGTCAAACGCCTGAAGACCATCCCCGGACTAGGG
>NZ_JAINEZ010000224.1:0-852 GCF_019873065.1 Sphingobium sp. PNB | reverse complement strand
TAGGTTTCGTGGACAAAGGTTGACAGCAGGATCGGGCGTTGATTCAAGGCTGCCTTTTGGAGGTGGCGTTGGGCGAGCGTATTGGGCTGACGGAGGACGAGTGGGGGATCATCGGCACATTACTGCCATCTGAGCGTGGTCGTGGCTGTCGTCCAGCACAGGACAACCGGCTGTATTTCGAAGGCATGATGTGGATCGCCCGCACAGGTTCGCAATGGCGCCACTTGCCGGATGAATATGGCAAGTGGAACAGCGTTTTCCGCCGCTACCGGCGCTGGGTTACGACCGGGGTGTTCGAGGCGATGCTCGAGACACTGGGCGAAATGGTGGCTCGTGATGCCACTGCGGACATGATCGACAGCACCGTGGTCCGAGCACATCATTGTGCCGTCGGCATAAAAAAGGGACTCAGGAAACCGAGGCGCTTGGCCGATCGCGAGGCGGATTCAGCACAAAGCTCCACGCCCGCTGCGATGCCAAAGGCCGACCGCTCGGCTTTGTCCTGACGCCGGGCCAGAGCCACGATATCCAAGGCTTTGGCCCGCTGTTCCGTTTGATTGCTAATAAGATCGAGGCATTGTTGGCGGACAAGGGCTACGATGCAGATGCCATCCGCGAGGAATTGGCCAATGCTGACGTTGAGGCTGTCATTCCCGCCAAAAGCAATCGGCGCGATCCAATCCCACACGATCGCGAAAAATACCGTTGGCGCAATCTTGTCGAACGCCTCTTCAACAAACTCAAGAACTGGCGGCGTATCGCAACTCGATACGACAAAACCAAAGAGTCCTACCTCGGCTTCGTCAATCTCGTCTCAGCCCTGCAATGGATACCCTTTGTCCACGAAACCTA
>NZ_JAINEZ010000223.1:0-859 GCF_019873065.1 Sphingobium sp. PNB | reverse complement strand
AGCGCGGCATAGGCAGTCATGGCTTTCCTCCTCGATAGGGGATGCTCAATATGGGGCGAATCGCACCCAATGACCGCATCTCGAAAAACCTCTGGTGCATAGCGGCCTGAACTGATTCACTGCCATTGCGCGACAGCGGAGGCGGTAATGGCGGGACAGCCGGGTTTCTTTGATCTTTCGAACCAGTACGAGGCGCTGAGTGCAGCGGGCGATCCGCTGGAGCGGTTGGCGGCCGTCGTTGACTTCGAGGTTTTCCGTTGACCGCTGGTCGCCGCCCTGCGACGCGCCCCGCGCGCCAAGGGCGGACGTCTGCCGTTCGACCCTGTGCTGATGTTCAAGATCCTGGTTCTGCAGGCACTGTACTCGTTGTCAGACGAGGCAACCGAGTTTCAGATCAAGGATCGGCTGTCGTTTCAGCGGTTCCTGGGCCTTGGGCTCGACGGCACGGTGCCGGATGCGACGACGGTATGGCTGTTCCGCGAGCGCCTCGTGAAGGCCAGGGCGATCGACCGGCTGTTCGCCCGCTTCGATGCCGCGCTGACCGATCGGGGTTATCTGGCCATGGGCGGCCAAATCATCGATGCCACGGTCGTGCCGGCGCCGAAACAACGGAATACCGAAGTGGAGAAGATGGCGATCAAGGAGGGGTGCGTTCCCGAGGCCTGTCAAGTAAAACCCGCCAAGCTCCGCCAGAAGGATCGCGACGCGCGCTGGAGCGTCAAGTACACCAAGGCCAAGGTGAAGGAAGGCGCCGATCCCAAGGCGTTCAAGCCGGTCGACTATAGCGCGACGATCTGGGTGAGAGGTCAGCGACTATCAGGATGAGAACAGATTGTCGCGGCGGGTTCATGGTGCCGGG
>NZ_JAINEZ010000222.1:0-911 GCF_019873065.1 Sphingobium sp. PNB | reverse complement strand
ATGCCGGTCGTCCGCGCAATACAGCCAGCCGCAGCAAATGCCCAGAGCGGGCCCGAAACCGAGCGTCGTGAATAAGAGAGGTTAAGATGCTGCTAGCATCCGCGCGGTCGCTCGACATTTTCACGCCGGAATCGCTCGCCCGCTCCTATCGCGTGCCGATCAAGGAAATCGAATATGAGCTGACGATCGCCCGTCAAAAACGGGAGGCGGCCGGGCTTTGAGCGTTCTGGACGCCTTCGCTGATATTCTAGCCGAGAAGGACGGCGACGAGCCTTGGTTTATTGAAGCCAAGGACAGCAATCCCGCGTCCGAATTGCAGCGGCAGATGACCTTCTTAGCGCTGCTGGCGAAACTGGGGCCGCAATGCGATGTGGTGGCCATCCCCAATGCTGGCAAAGCTACAGATTGGGAGCGCATCCAGCGGTGGAAAGAGGGCGCCCGCGCTGGCGCGCTTGATCTGGTCGTCACATGGGCCGGGGGCGTTTTCTTCGCTGAGTTCAAGGACGGCAAGAAGATGCCCACGCCTGCTCAGCGCGACCGGCTCAACACCTATTTCCGGCAGGGCCATGGTTGCGGCGTTTTCCGCAAGCCTGAGACGTTGATCGCTCATCTCATGGCTGCTGGCGCCCCCATCCGGGAGGCGTCGATATGACCAACGAGGAAATCGATCTTCTGGCCAGATCAGAAGCCCGCGAAGTCCTGAACCCTCTCCGGTTGGAAATGGCTTCGGCGGTCAGCCGCGTTACGCTTCGCCATGCCGAGGTATTGCGTGGGATTGGCCTGCCAGTTGCGGCCCTGATCGGCGCCAGCATGATAGGCTTGGTTAATATAGCGCGACGATCTGGGTGAGAGGTCAGCGACTATCAGGATGAGAACAGATTGTCGCGGCGGGTTCATGGTGCCGGGTTAGA
>NZ_JAINEZ010000221.1:0-918 GCF_019873065.1 Sphingobium sp. PNB | reverse complement strand
CCCCTCCCGCCTGCGGGAGGGGGAATGTCCGCAATCCACCCACTTTCGCCTCTTAGGGACAATTACGGATAGGTTGCGGCGCGCGGTGGCGGCATGGATCGGCGCATGGATATGCGATTTGATCTGGCGCAAAAGGCGCAGGACGATGGGGCCTTCGTCATGGCGGCGACGCCGCCGGCCAAGGGCTGCGGTGGGCAATATTGCGAACGGTGCGAGGTGCGCGATCAGGCGATCTGCGCCGATCTCGACGAAAAGCAGCGCGTGGCGCTGAACCGGATCGGGCGGCGGGTGTCGTTGCAGGCCGGGCAGACCGTGATGTGGGAAGGCGACAGTTCGACGCTGGTCGCCAATGTGATCGAGGGGACGCTGAAGCTGTCCACCTCCACCGGCGACGGGCGCGAGCAGATCGTCGGCGTCGTCTATGCATCGGATTTCATCGGCCGCCCCTTCGGCGCGCGCACGCCGCACAGCGTCACCGCGCTGACCGATGCGCGGCTGTGCCTTTATCCGCGGGGGGCGTTCGACGGCTTTGCGCGGGAGCATCCGGCGCTGGAGCACCGGCTGTTGCAGCGGACGCTGGACGATCTGGACCGGACGCGGGCGTGGATGCTGCTGTTGGGGCGGAAGAATGCGCGGGAGAAGGTCGCGACCCTGCTGCTCGACATGCACCGGCGGTTGCGGGCGGACGGGGCCGGGGTGATCGAACTGCCCTTGTCGCGGCAGCAGATCGCGGATGTGCTGGGGCTGACCATCGAGACGGTGTCGCGCCAGATCGGCGATCTGAAGCGGATGGGCGTGATCGCGCTCGCCGGGCGGCGCGGGGTGCGGATCGTGGATGCCGGGCGGCTGGAGGGGATGGCCGAGGGGGAGTGAGGGGTGGTTGGCCCCTTGCAGACGTTTTCTCCCCTCCCGTAAACG
>NZ_JAINEZ010000220.1:0-941 GCF_019873065.1 Sphingobium sp. PNB | reverse complement strand
C
Source organism: Sphingobium sp. PNB (assembly GCF_019873065.1). NCBI lineage: Bacteria > Pseudomonadati > Pseudomonadota > Alphaproteobacteria > Sphingomonadales > Sphingobiaceae > Sphingobium > Sphingobium sp. PNB. The sequence continues at coordinate 940 of NZ_JAINEZ010000220.1, read as the reverse complement.
GAAGGGCTCAATCGACGACCGCCCAAGCCCACGGCGCAGCCGCGTAAAGGACAGGGGCGCTTCCAGGACTATGACCTGGGCTTTGTCCATATCGACGTCAAACATCTGCCCAAGCTGCGCACCGCGGACGGCGAAACTCGCAAGCGTTTCCTTTATGTCGCCATCGATCGCTGCTCACGCTTCGTCCATCTGGCCGTCTACGATGCTGAAAATGCTGCCAACGCCGTCGCCTTCCTCAAGGCCGCCAGAAGGGCTTTCCCCTTCCGCATCACCCATGTGCTGACAGACCGGGGATCCTGTTTTACCGCCGACGATTTCGAACGCGCCTGCGCGAAGATCAAGGTCGTTCACCGCACGACGCGACCCTATACGCCGCAAACCAATGGCATGGTCGAACGCTTCAACGGCCGCATCGCCAGCGAAGTGATGGGCATCAACGTCGCCGGCCATGCTGATCTCGAAATCCTGCTGACCGGCTTCAACCGTGCCTACAATCGGCGACGACAGCGCGTGCTCCACGGCAGTTCGCCATGCCAGAAGGTAGAGGAGCGGATCGGCCTTATGCCCGCGCTCGCCAATCCTCTTTACAAGCCGACGGCACCGGACGATCTTATGACTAAAGTCGACGACGTACTATATTACGCCAATGATGTGTCGCAACCAGACAACTAGCATTACAGTTGCATATTGATTGAAATTCTGAATCAATAGGTCTCCATGGTAGGGAGGCCGTGGATGACGGGCGCATCGATTGAAACGACACTGGAGCTTTGGGCATCGTCGCTGCGGGACGTGAAGGCTCGCATGCGCGTGCTATTCACCCAGGAACGCGTTGCGGCATCGGCCAATCTTTTCCTGGATGGTTTGTTGGGTGAGAAACGGCGCAAAACAGGATGGATGCGTGCAGAGGCGGCCGGAGATCCTGAGCCCTGGCGACAGC
>NZ_JAINEZ010000218.1:0-1090 GCF_019873065.1 Sphingobium sp. PNB | reverse complement strand
TCCTCTGGCCCGGCCGCGCCGCGCCAGGATCGCGCCCGCGGCACCACCCTGCTCGGCCGCGAATCCGCCCTTGCCCGCCTGGCCTCGGGCGAGGTGCGGCAGGTCACGCAATTGCTGCTCGACCCGGCGAAAGTCCGGATCTGGAGCGGCAATGCCCGCCTCTATGCGCATCTCAATGAGGAAAATTGCCGCGAACTGATCGACTCGATCATCGCGGAGGGCGGGCAGAAGGTGCCCGCCGTGGTCCGCCGGATAGAGGGCGATCCCGATCATGATTATGAGGTGATCGCCGGCACCCGCCGCCACTGGTCGATCAGCTGGCTGCGCGCCAACAGCTATTCCGACATGATGTTCGTGGCGCAGGTCGCCCAGCTCGACGATGAGGCCGCCTTCCGCCTCGCCGACCTCGAAAACCGCGCCCGCAAGGACGTCTCGGACCTCGAACGCGCGCGCAACTATGCCGATGCGCTCAAGGCCCATTATGGCAGCCACCTGACCCGCATGGCCGAACGGCTGAAGCTCTCCAAGGGATGGCTCAGCAAGATGATCAAGGTGGCGGGCATCGAGGACGCGGTGATCGACGCCTTCGCCTCCCCGGCCGACGTCCAGTTGAAGCCCGCCTATGCGCTGGCCCAATCGCTCGACGACCCCAAGGGCGCGCCCGCCATCCGCGCGGAGGCGAACCGCCTCGCCTCCGAACAGCGCGCGCTGCGGTCGGCGGGCGCCGCGCCCATCCCGGCCTCGGATGTGCTCAAACGCCTGCTCGACGCCCCCCGCGCCGCCCAGTCGGCCCCCAGGGAAGAACCCTTCACCTGGACCACCCACTATGGCCGTCCGGCGCTGACGGTCCAGTCGGTCAACCGCCAGGGCGTCACCATCCGCCTCCACGCCGGTTCGGGCGCGGACATGGAAACGCTCGCCACCGCGCTGCGCGACACGCTCGAACATCTCGAACGGCAGGGCATGGGGCTCCAGCGCTGATGGAAAGCGGGGGGCACAGGACATATGACGGAAGCGAAAGGCCGGTCGAACCGGCGGCTTCCGCCCTGCCCCCCGTTTCCCCGGGGAAACATCAGCCCCTTGTCCCCGC
>NZ_JAINEZ010000217.1:0-1160 GCF_019873065.1 Sphingobium sp. PNB | reverse complement strand
GGTGGATTCTATTTCGAAGTGCGAAATCCTAGGTTTTATAAGGGTTTGATCCCTTTTCCAGGAAGGCACGCAATGAACGGCTATCAGCATCTGGGTTTGGACGAGCGGCGCGACATTTATCGATTGGCAGCAACCGGACGGTCAGCACAGCAAATTGCTGACGCGCTGTGTCGGCATCCTTCGACGATTTATCGAGAGCTCAAGCGCAACCGCCATCTGGATGAGAATCCGCTGTTTCGCGGCTATTTTCCGACTGTCGCACAGACCATGGCGCGCGGGCGTCGAGTTCGTGGCGGGAAGATCGCTCGCCAACCGGAACTCGCCGCTTATATCGCTGATCGCTTGTCGGCCGCCTGGTCGCCAGAACAGATTGCGGGTTACCTGCGGCGTCATCGGGGCAACCGGGAGGCGGTGTGCCACGAGACCATTTACCAATATGTCTATGGACCTGATGGACGCCACCAGAAGCTGTGGCGCCATCTTCCCGTTGCCCGCCGTTCTCGACGGCAGCGCTACGCTCGTAAGCCACGCGGTCTCCATATTCCTGTGGCCAATACGATCGGCGCACGTCCGCAGGAAATTGCGGATCGCAGCAGCTTCGGACATTGGGAAGGCGATCTCCTGATCTTCCGGAGAGAATATGGCAAAGCCAACCTCACCTCGCTGGTCGAACGCTGCAGCCGCTTCACCTTCCTCGCGCGTAATCCGAGCCGACATTCTGCCGGTGTCATGGCCGGGATCGATCGGCATTTGCGCGGCATCCCCCCTTCCCTCCGGCGTAGCATCACCTTTGATCGCGGCACGGAATTTGCGGCTTTTGCGACACTGCGAAACAGGCTCGGCGTCACCAGTTATTTCTGCTTACCGTCCGCGCCCTGGCAGAAAGGCGGCGTGGAAAATTGCAATGGCCGAATACGGCGCTTCCTGCCCTCCAACACCGACATTGCGCTCCTGTCGGACAAAGAGATCCAGGCCGTCGCCGATCGCCTCAACAGCACACCCCGCAAGTGCCTGGGCTATCGCACCCCGCACGAGGTCCTGGGAGAACAGATCGCCCTCCTCAAGGCCGGATAAATTTTGCCATCCGGGGTGGGGCTCGCCCCACCCCGGATGAAATGCTACGCATCACCTCGGGTGTCGCGCTTCAAATGGAAACCGCC
>NZ_JAINEZ010000216.1:0-1168 GCF_019873065.1 Sphingobium sp. PNB | reverse complement strand
TAGAGTATCCGTGATGATCAAGCTGGAGATTGCGTCCAGCATCGATCGGCTTTGAGCATGGCGTTCGCGGTGACGACGAGCTTTCGCATGACGGCGGTGATGGCGATCTTGGCGGGCTTTCCGGCAGTAACGAGCTGCTGATATTTTGCCTTGAGATCGGGATTGTACCGGGCGGCGACGAGGGCCGGCATATAGAGAGCCTGCCGCACGTTGGCGCGTCCGCCACGGATGAAGCTCTTGCCTTTCCATTGTCCGGACTGTCGAGCGACGGGGGCGAGACCGGCGAGGGATGCGGCCTGCTTGTTCTCGAGGCTGCCGAGTTCGGGCATGGTGGCGATGAGCTGGTTGGCGGTCAGCGTTCCGACGCCGGCGATGCTGGTGAGGATCTCATGCCGGCGGGCGAGCGCGGCATCGGCGGCGATCAGGTTGGCGATCTCGGTATCGAGCGCCTCGATATGCCGATCGATCTGCTCGAGCCGCTGCCGGCACTGGCGCTTGAGGAAGGCGATGGTGAGGTTCTTCTCGCGATTCTTGAGCGCGGTGCGATCGCGCACGAGGCCGTCTCGGGCATTGATGAGCTCCGCCATCTGCGCCTGCTGTGCGCTTCGAGCGGGTCTGACCGGCGGCTGCAAGGTGGCCGCCATACGGGCCAGCAACATGGCATCGATGCGATCGGTCTTGGCCAGAATGCCAGTCGCCTGGGCGAAGCGCCGGGCGCGCTCCGGGTTGAGCTTCACGCAGGGCCAGTCGGCCAGAGCCGCCTCCAGCGCCCGATGGTAGGTTGCGGTTGCCTCATAGGCGATCCGCTCGACCGGCCATTGTCGCAGCCAGGCGATCAGCGCCTTGTGGCCCTTGGCGGTGTTGGCGAACTGGCGCTCGGCGCCGGCAGGGTGGACATGGCAGTCGAGGCTCGCTTTGGAGATGTCGATGCCGATCGTCTGTGGTAGATTGTCGCTCATCTTTTCCGCTGTCCCATGCTTGTCATCCGGGTCCAAAACCCCGGTATCCGTTCGGGCCGACACGAAAAGAAAGGGGCGATCCTACTCTAACCCGGTCCCACAACGACCGGCGCTTTCACGATCCGTCCCCTTCCGCCCGGGCCGGGGTGGCCACCCCGGCCCGGGCAATCCAGCATGACCCAAACGGACCGCAATGTCATAAGACAAGC
>NZ_JAINEZ010000215.1:0-1190 GCF_019873065.1 Sphingobium sp. PNB | reverse complement strand
TGCCCGGCATCTACGTCAAGCGCATGATCGTCGGAGCGCCTTACGACAAGAAAATCGAATTCCGCACCGTCCGCCAGAGGGAGGCGGTTTGACGTGACATGCCCTTCCCCGACCCTTCCCGCGAGTGGGAGGGGGGCTGTCGGCCTGGCGGTTTCGATGATGTTGGCGGGCTGTTCGGCCGATCGGCCGGCGGCGGTTCCGGTCGCGCCCGAAACGCCCCCGGCCGGGATGCAGTATCTTTATGGGTCGGGGGAGGCTTCGGCGCTTTCGCTCCAGGCCTATCAGGCTTTGCTGGCGCATGTCGCGGCGAAGGTGAAGGCGCGCCCGGCAGACAGCGTGATCCTGGCCGAAGGCGCAGGCCTTGACGATCCGCGCTTCGTGCCCTGCGGCGCAAAGCCCCTTGCCGCCGTCTTCGATGTCGATGAGACGGTGATGCTCAACATCGGCTATGAATATCATGCAGCGCGGACGGGCAGGGGATTCGACACGGCCGCCTGGGATGCGTGGGAAAGGACGGGCGAAGCTGCGGTCGCGCCGGTTCCGGGCGCGGACCGGATGGTGCGCGCGCTGCGGCAGATGGGCGTGACGGTGGTGTTCAACACCAATCGCACCGCCGGGAATGTCGAGCCGACCGTCCGCGCCATAAAGGCGGCCGGTCTGGGCGATGCCGTGCATGGGCAGACGCTGTTCCTGAGCGGCGACGACGCCATGGGATCGCGCAAGGACGGGCGGCGGGCGACGATCGCGGCGCGATATTGCGTCATCGCCATGGGCGGCGACCAGTTGGGCGACTTTTCGGACCTGTTCAATGGCGGACCGCCGGTGACGGCGCGGCGTGCCGCGACCATGCGGCCGGCGATCGCGCAGATGTGGGGCAATGGCTGGTTCGTCCTGCCCAATCCGGTTTATGGAAGCGGCCTCAAGGGCGGCTTCGACGAGGTTTTTCCGCTGGACAAGAGGTGGGCCGCGCCTGCCGATGGGGAGAAATAACATGCCCTGGACTCGTGACGAAATGGCCGCGCGGGCGGCGAAGGAATTGCAGGACGGTTTCTACGTGAATCTGGGCATCGGCATCCCGACGCTGGTGGCGAACCATATTCCCGATGGCGTGGAAGTGACGCTGCAGTCGGAGAACGGCATGCTGGGCATCGGCCCCTTCCCCTATGAGGGGGAGGAGGATGCCGACCTGA
>NZ_JAINEZ010000214.1:0-1235 GCF_019873065.1 Sphingobium sp. PNB | reverse complement strand
TGATCTGATCCCGGAAAACTGGATCGCTTGGAGTTAGAGTTTTTCGCCGTAATCTCCCTGGCTGGGAGGAGCGAAAGACGATGAAGGCATCGAGATTTTCAGACGCCCAGAAGGCGTTCATTCTGAAGCAGGGCGCGGACGGCGTGCCCGTCGCGGACATCTGCCGCAAGGCGGGGATCAGCCAGGCGACCTACTTCAACTGGAAGAAGAAATACGACGGCATGCTGCCGCCGGACATGCGGCGCTTGAAGCAGCTCGAGGACGAGAATTCGAAGCTGCGCAAGCTCGTGGCGGACCTTTCCTTGGACAAGGAGATGCTGCAGGACGTCATCCGCCGAAAGCTGTGAGGCCTGCTCGTAAACGCGAGCTGGTGAACGGGGTTCGCAGTGATTGGGGCGTGTCGATCCGCCGGGCTTGCCGGGTTCTGGAAATAGACACCTCGACGTACCACTACAAATCCCGCCGCCGCGAGCAGGCCGGCATCGAAGCCCGCATCCGTGAGATCTGCGAGACCCGCGTCCGCTACGGGTATCGCCGCGTCCACGTTCTTCTTCGCCGCGAAGGCTGGGAGATCAACATGAAGCGAACACACAGGATTTACAACGAGTTGGGCCTCCAGCTCCGCAACAAGACGCCCAAGCGCAGGGTGAAGGCGAAGCTGAGGGAAGACCGCTGCGCGGCCTCCCGCGTGAATGATGTTTGGGCCATGGACTTCGTCCATGACCAGTTGGCGACGGGTCGAAAGATCCGCGTGCTGACCGTCGTCGACACGTTCTCGCGGTTCTCGCCGGTGCTGGATCCGAGGTTCAGCTACCGGGGTGAGGATGTCGTCCAAACGCTCGAGACGACCTGCGCCGTCGTCGGCTACCCAAGGACAATCCGGGTCGACCAGGGCTCCGAGTTCATCAGCCGGGACCTGGATCTGTGGGCCTACACCAACGGCGTTACGCTGGACTTCTCACGGCCCGGCAAGCCTACGGACAATGCCTACATCGAAGCGTTCAATGGGCGCTTCCGGGCGGAGTGTCTGAACACCCACTGGTTCTTGACACTTGCAGATGCCCGCGAAAAGTTGGAGGATTGGCGCAGATACTACAACGAGGATCGGCCGCACGGTGCCATTGGCAACAAGCCCCCGATCACGCTGATGAATCCCGGTGACGCACCCAGCCCGTCACCGTGACCAAGACCGAGAAACTCTAGCCCCAGGTGGTCCAGAGAATGGTGTCGGATCA
>NZ_JAINEZ010000213.1:0-1268 GCF_019873065.1 Sphingobium sp. PNB | reverse complement strand
GTTTTGCAACGGCTAAGTCAGAAGCTCGCTACGCTCGCGCCCACCCCTAACCCCTCCCGTTTACGGGAGGGGAATGTCTTGGATTAGCCATCTCCGGCCAATCCCATGTCTTTGGAGAGGGGAAATCGAAATGGCGCTCTGGTTCGAACAGGCTCTCCTCCCCGAAGGCTGGCGTCCTTCCGTCCGCATGATTCTGAAAGGCCGGTTCATTGACCGGATCGTTCATGGAATTCCCCCCGAACCCGGCGACGAACGCCACGGCCCCGCCTTCGCCGGCCTGCCCAATGTCCACAGCCACGCCTTCCAGCGCGCCATGGCCGGCCTCACCGAAAGAGCAGGGGAGGGTGGCGACAGCTTCTGGACCTGGCGCGAGGCGATGTACCGCTTCCTCGACCGCCTGAACCCCGAAGGCCTCCGCGCCATCGCCGCCCTGGCCTATGCCGAAATGCTCGAAAGCGGCTTCACCAGCGTCGGGGAATTCCACTATCTCCACCACGACCCCAGCGGCGCGCCCTACGCCAACCCCGCCGCCATGGCCGAAGCCATCGCGCAGGCAGCCGACGACACCGGCATCGCCCTCACCCTGCTCCCGGTCTTCTACGCCCACTCGAATTTCGGCGGCGTCCCCCCAACCGAAGGCCAACGCCGCTTCCTCCACACCCCCGACAGCTACGCCCGCCTGCTGGAAGCCCTGAAACCCCTGAACGCGACCCTGGGCGTCGCTCCTCACAGCCTGCGCGCCGTCACCCCGCAGGAACTCGCCGCCATCACTGCCCTGACACCGGACGGCCCCATCCACATCCACATCGCGGAACAGCGTGCGGAGGTCGAAGCCTGCCTCGCCTGGAGCAACCAGCGCCCGGTCGAATGGCTCATGAACCATGCGGAGGTCGATCAACGCTGGTGCCTGATCCACGCCACCCACATCGCCGACAGCGAACGGAACGCCATCGCGAAAAGCGCCGCCGGCGTCGGCCTCTGCCCCATCACCGAAGCCAATCTGGGCGACGGCCTCTTCCCCGCCCGCGCTTTCCTTGCCCAGGGCGGCCGCATCGGCATAGGCTCAGACTCAAATATCCGGATCGATGCCGCCGCCGAACTCTGCCTGCTCGAATATGGCCAGCGCCTGACCCACCAGGCCCGCAACCTTCTCACCGCCCCAGGCCAGTCAACCGGCGCCAGCCTCTACCATCATGCCCGGAAAGGCGCCCAGGCGCTCGGCCATCCCCCCGCCACCCTCACGCCGGGCGCCTGGGCGCCTTTCCGGG
>NZ_JAINEZ010000212.1:0-1332 GCF_019873065.1 Sphingobium sp. PNB | reverse complement strand
TGGACACCTTCTGTCATTGGGTGCGGGACTGCAAGGTAGATCGACTTGGGGTTCATGCTTCTGTCCGTGATCGACGCGTGGTCGTCACATGATGCGGTCGGAAAAATCAGGGTAGCCGATCTCGAAAACGGCGTTGATCGCCAAAGCGTCCAGCGGCTTGTCCCTGACCATCGTCCCCTCGCCGGTCACCCGCAGGGGACCTCTACGTAGCTGAGTATCCGGGCATCTTTTCTCTCCTCGAAGGCTATGCCGGCTGGCCGTACCTGAAGTCGGCTTCATCGACCCACATCCGGTGCAGAATGATGCCAAGCTTGCGGGCGAGCGCGACCTTGGCGCGCTTCGCGCTGCGGCGCTTGGCGATATTCATTGCCCAGGCCTTGATCTTCGACCATTTCGCCACGCGCGTCATCAGAACGTGCGCTGCCTCGAACAGAGCGACCCTGACCGCCGGATCACCGGCACGACTGATCCCGCCGTTCCGATCTATCTCGCCCGATTGATATTTTCGCGGCGTCAGGCCGAAGCAGGGACCGACTGACTTGGACGATCGAAAGCGGGCAGGATTATCGACCGCGGCACGGTAGGTAAGCGCGACAATCGCGCCAACGCCTGGCGCGGTCATGAGCCTCCGGCATACGGCGTCGGTGCGAACGATATCCCGGACCTGCCCATCCAGGACAGCCAGCTGCGCGCGTAATACTTGGCGCACAACGAGCAAGGGTTCCATGATGGAGGCAAGCGTTGCATTGCCCGAGACTATGTCGCGGACGGCATCATCCCAACGGCCCCGCAGCAGTCGGCCGAGGCGCAGGCCGAAACCCTTCAACAACCCGCGTACGCTATTCTCGATGTCCTTCTGCCGGCGCATCAATGTCGACCGCGCGGCCAGCAACGTACGCTGCTCGCGGGCGGGAATGGTCTTGACGTGCACCGGCCTGAACCAGCCCGAGCGCAATAGCTGGGCCATACCCCGGGCGTCGTTGCGGTCCGTCTTCATGACCATCGCCGACAGCGCAGCGCGGACCTGCCGGGTCTCCATCAGAACCGGCTCAATCCCTGCGTCCTGGAGGCCGCGAAAAAGCCATTCCGAAAGCGGTCCGGCCTCGAAGCCGACCAGTTCGAGTTCAGCGCTGTAGGGGGCCAGGCAATGGGCGATCGCCTCCGGATCGCTAATCGTCACTGCTTCCAACAGAATATTGCCACCGGCGTCGATCACGCAAATCGCCGTCTTATCCATAGAAACATCAAGCGCGGCATAGGCAGTCATGGCTTTCCTCCTCGATAGGGGATGCTCAATATGGGGCGAATCGCACCCAATGACCGCATCTCGAA
>NZ_JAINEZ010000211.1:0-1361 GCF_019873065.1 Sphingobium sp. PNB | reverse complement strand
CCCCCTTTATGGATGGCTCGCCCCTTAACTGAGCGTTGTTGCCTTACGGCAGCAGGCCGTTTGCGAAAGGAGCAAGGGTCATGGACATATCGGTTCTCGGGATTGATCTGGGCAAGAACAGCTGCAGCGTGGTCGGGCTGGATGCGACGGGCAAGGTCGTTGTGCGACGACGGATGCGGCGCGAGACAGTCATCACCTATGCGGCGAGCCTGCCGGCCTGCGTCATGGCGATGGAAGCTTGCTGCGGCGCTCATCACATGGGCCGGGCGCTGGCACGACAGGGCCATGCAGTGCGGTTGATGTCGCCGGAATATGTCCGTCCTTACGTCAAGGCGCAGAAGAACGACGATCGCGATGCCGAGGCGATCGCGGAAGCGGCGACACGCCCGACGATGCGCTTTGTGGAGCTGAAGAGCGAGGAGCAACTAGACATGCAGACGTTGCACCGCATTCGTGATCAGCTCGTCGGTGACCGTACCTCGCTGATGAACCAGATCAGAAGTCTTCTCCTCGAACGCGGCTATATCGTTCCGCAAGGGCGCGCAAAGCTTGCCGTCCGCCTTGGTGAGATGCTGGAAGGCGATGAGCCAGTGCTCGGTCCTCGCATTCACCGGCTCGTCAGCGATATGCGTCTGCGCTGGATTGCTCTCGATAAGCGAATTGCAGATCTCGATGCCGAGTTCACCGAGGCTGCTCGTTCGGATGAGCGCATGCGGCGGCTGCTGACGATTCCCGGTATTGGTGCACTCAACGCGACCGCGCTGGTGGCAGCAGTCGGAGACGCCAGAACTTTCGGCCGTGGTCGGGATCTTGCCGCCTGGCTGGGGTTGGTACCGCGGCAGGCGACCACCGGGGGCAAGCCGCGGCTGCTCGGTATCACCAAGCGCGGGAGCCGCTATCTGCGCAAGAACCTGATCCAGGGCGCCCGATCGTCGCTGCCGACGATGAGCAAGAGCGATACGCGGCTCGGCGCCTGGCTGCGGGGCTTGCTCTCGCGCTCCCACCCCAACACCGTCGTCGTGGCGCTGGCGGCCAAGATGGCGCGCATCGTCTGGGCGCTGCTGCGTCACGAACGCACCTACGAACCAATCGCGCAAGCGGCGTGAGCGAGATCGGCTGATGCGGCGTGCACCGGCCGGATGATGTCTGCGGGAGGTGAGTGATAGATGGCCTGACAGTCGACCGGTGTCCCGGAACCCTACGGCGTAAAATGGCACTCGATGCCGGCCCCTTTATGAGGACCAGGACGCGCGGATCTCCATCTTGGCCAACGGCACCATGCTGAAAGGCCGGATACGTTTTCGCAGACTGACCAGATCATCAGACACAAACCGCTTGCCGACGGGGCGAGCCATACGTTT
>NZ_JAINEZ010000210.1:0-1365 GCF_019873065.1 Sphingobium sp. PNB | reverse complement strand
GCTTCAAAGCCTCCCACCTATGCTACACAGTTCTTTCCTAATGCCACTCTGAAGCTGCAGTAAAGGTGCACGGGGTCTTTCCGTCTAACCGCGGGTACTCCGCATCTTCACGGAGAATTCAATTTCGCTGAGCATATCCTGGAGACAGTGGGGAAGTCGTTACGCCATTCGTGCAGGTCGGAACTTACCCGACAAGGAATTTCGCTACCTTAGGACCGTTATAGTTACGGCCGCCGTTTACCTGGGCTTCAATTCAGAGCTTGCACTCCTCCTCTTAACCTTCAGGCACCGGGCAGGCGTCAGGCCCTATACGTCGTCTTGAAGCCGACTTAGCAGAGCCCTGTGTTTTTGCTAAACAGTCGCTACCCCCTGGCCTGTGCCCCCCACAAGTGCTTGCGCATATGTGGGGCCTCCTTCTTCCGAAGGTACGGAGGCAATTTGCCGAGTTCCTTCAGGATACTTCTCTCAAACGCCTTGGTATACTCTACCATTCCACCTGTGTCGGTTTAGGGTACGGTCTATACGGTGGGGCTATTTCCTGGGACAACTTCCCTGCCCGGACCAATCCAATAAGGCCGAACAAGTTACGCCATCCGTCACACACCACCAGGCCCACGAATATTAACGTGGTTCCCATCGACTACCCCCTTCGGGCTCGTCTTAGGGGCCGGCTTACCCTGCTCAGATTAGCTTTAAGCAGGAACCCTTGGAATTTCGGCGACAGTGCATCTCACACTGTTAATCGCTACTCATGTCTGCATTCGCACTTCCGATACCTCCACGGTCGGTTACCCTCCCGCTTCAACGGCCTACGGAACGCTCCGCTACCGCTCAGCACAAAGTGCTGAACCCTAAGCTTCGGTGCACGTCTTGAGCCCCGTTACATCTTCGCCGCAGGATCTCTTGTTTAGACCAGTGAGCTGTTACGCTTTCTTTAAAGGATGGCTGCTTCTAAGCCAACCTCCTGGTTGTTTTGGAAATCCCACATGCTTTCCCACTTAGACGTGACTTGGGGACCTTAGCTGTAGGTTAGGGCTGTTTCCCTTTTGACGACGGACCTTAGCACCCGCCGTCTGTCTGCCGGACTAGACTCGTTGGTATTCGGAGTTTGGTTAGTATTGGTAGATCTCGCGACCCCCGCAACCATCCAGTGCTCTACCCCCAACGGCAATCATCCGACGCTCTACCTCAATAGATTTCGCGGAGAACCAGCTATTTCCCGGCTTGATTGGCCTTTCACCCCTAAACACAACTCATCCGATAATTTTTCAACATTAAACGGTTCGGCCCTCCAGTGCGTGTTACCGCACCTTCAGCCTGGTCATGCCTAGATCGCCGGGTTTCGGGTCTAATGCATCGAACTCA
>NZ_JAINEZ010000209.1:0-1389 GCF_019873065.1 Sphingobium sp. PNB | reverse complement strand
CGCAGGCGTCGATCTCCGCCATGGCGGATTGCAGCGTGACAGCATCGCTATGCGCTTCGCCGCGCTGTTCGTCGGCGGGACCTTCCTGGATGATTTCGCCGGTTTCGGCGTCGTGCGGTTCAGCCTGTATCTGATGCTCCAAGGCATCAAGCCGGGATGCGGGTTTAACGGGTTCCGTGGCAGCGTCGTTGCCAACGCTGGATAGAAGTGCGGCGCTGGATCGGGAGGCGTTGGCGCTCATCATGTCGTCGCGCTCAAATACCGCCTCGATGTCGGTGGATTGCGGCAGGCGCTTCGCGTGGTGCTTGATTACCGTCTTGATAGCCCCTTCATCATAGAAGGCGGTCCATTGTAGGCTATTCTTCGCCATGCCTTGCTCACGCGCCTTCTCGATCCGCCAGCGCGGCATGAAGTCGCGGCTGATTGTGCCATCCTTCAGTTTGACGATGGAGTAAGCGCCGATGACCTGGCCGGGGTCGCCCATGGTGGGCTTGTGATAGATGCGCTGATCGTCGCCGAGCAAATAGTCGAACTCATCGTTTTCGTAGACGGCGTGGGCGTTCCAGTCGGCAATTTCGCCGCTGTTGCGCACCTTTTTCATAATCCCGGCGACCATGGGCATCCACGATGCTTTTCCCTTGAAGGGGACAATCGCACCTTCGCGACCATCGGGCAGCAGCCCGTCTTGTGCGGCCTTCATAAGGGCGCCGAACAGCGAGGTGCGATCCACGTTCAGCAGGTCAGGATTGGAGCTGATCGCCGTCACCGCGACACGATGGAACTTCTCGACCGGAATGTGTGATGGCAATGCCATCTTGATCTGTGATTCCATCTTGCCGATAGTCTGGCGCAGGACGGTCATTTCGTTGGCGCGCTGCTGCTGCACCGTAAGCTGGGTAGCCATTATGCTGCTTTCTCCTTTCGGTATTCGATGCGGTCTCGGTATTTTTTGCACTCGTGACACTGTCCGCGCCGAACATTATCGGCGGTGAGCGCATGTCCTCGCTTGCAGACTGATTTCTTGCGGCGGGTCGCCGGCTGACGCCCCTTGGAGTAACAATCGCGAACGTTTTCGATCTGGGTGCCCACCCACAGATGTTCGGGATTACAGCAGTTCGGCGTGTCGCACTTGTGGCAAACATACTGCTCAGTCCGCAGCGGGCCGGCCACAGCTTCCATTACAACCCGACTGCACAGGCGTAGCTTGCTCAGCCAGAACTGCCCGTATCCAAGCGGCGTCACCGATCCCGACCATAGCCAGCATCCGCTATTCGGCTCGATGTGAACCTTCTTCCAGAACCTACCCGGAAGGCGAGGATCGCCAAACTCAAGCATTCTGCTTCTCGCTGATGCTGAACCGGCGATAGGATTTCCGGCCCTTGATGGTGG
>NZ_JAINEZ010000208.1:0-1434 GCF_019873065.1 Sphingobium sp. PNB | reverse complement strand
CTAACCCGGCACCATGAACCCGCCGCGACAATCTGTTCTCATCCTGATAGTCGCTGACCTCTCACCCAGATCGTCGCGCTATAGGCGCTCCTTCCCATCAGCCCAGATGATGCCGTTGCCGCCGCATTGGGTCAGCAGGTCAACGAGATCAACCATTGCCGCCCCTCCTTCATTCTTTGGGCAGAGGATAAGCGCCCCAATGAGCCTTACCGCGCCTATAATGACTATGAGGTCCACAGCCTATTTTATCGTGGGTTTAGCAACGTTAATGGCGGCCCTAACGGCTGGAACAAGGGCGGCAGGCTTTACGCCTTAGGAGGCTATTATCAGCAATTTCCTGAAACGGTTCGGGCCACCATTACCATCAATGGGGAGGCAACGAAGGAAATAGACCTCACGGCCTCGCATTTGACAATTCTACATGCCTGCCATGGCATCCCTATCGATTCCGTTCACGCCTATGAAATAGAAGGCTTCCCCCGCGCCGTCATAAAAGCTTGGGTGACAATGACCTTGGGCCACAAGGGCTTCCACACGCGCTGGCACAAGGACGTAGTTGCAAAGGTCAAAGATAAGAAGGGCATCGACCTTAAGGCATATTCCATCAAGTCCGTTCAAGCCGCTGTTCTGGAAAAGCATCCTCTGCTGCGAAATTGGGAAAACAGCGAAATCCGTTGGGGTGATCTACACTATCTGGAAAGCAAGGTCATCGTGGATACCGTTCATGCCCTTACAGTGGGTCAAGGCATTCCAGCCCTGCCGGTTCACGATTCCATTATTGTTCCTGTTTCGAAAGTGGAGATCGCAAAGAATGTGCTGATTGAGATGTTCGAAAAGCACATCGGCGTTACGCCTGCGCTTAAAATGGAGTAGGTGCATTATTCAATGCACCGTAAGAGCCATTTTAAGGGCCGTGGGGCACGGATATTGAAATTGAGCCACCCCATATTCAGGAAAGGATATAAAAGGCTCTTGGATTGCACCTAAGAGCCTTGAATAAATTGGACGATCATTAGGTGCAATATTAATCTATGCCTTCAATAGGTCCGTATTGATCTTGAACGCTAAGAACGCCGCCTCTCTTATTCGCTCTATCAATTGCTGCCGCTATACATTTATGTTCAGCATCCACGATCCAGAAATGCCACGATAGCTTTTTGCATGGCGTGAGATCGTCGTAATATGCCCTGAATGTAAAAAAGGCGATCACGGCAAGCAGCAGTGTTGCAATCGCGCCGAAAGCAATAATCATTCTGTGGTTCGTCATTGTGCCCCCTAAACCAAATTAGAGGCACCACCCGATCTAAGCCGGGTGTTCAGAACCCTGCACACAGCACAAGGCGTCGCCACTTGTGGGATAGCTGCTGCCCGGCGCTCGAGGCGAGGGTATCCTTTTCTGACCACATGTTGGCAGGGAAGGAAGCGATCATGTCG
>NZ_JAINEZ010000206.1:0-1569 GCF_019873065.1 Sphingobium sp. PNB | reverse complement strand
CTTGTGGGATAGCTGCTGCCCGGCGCTCGAGGCGAGGGTATCCTTTTCTGACCACATGTTGGCAGGGAAGGAAGCGATCATGTCGAAGAAGATAGTGACGCCGGCCTATGTGACGGCGATGGAGCGGGCAGAGGCGGATCCGTCGACAGCTCGTTTTTGGGTGGGTCTGGACGTGGGTTACAAGAATACCGCAGTCTGCGTGGTCGATTGCGACGGCGCGATTGTTCACCAAGTCTCGATGAAGAGCAGCGCTACCGAGATCGGACGGTATCTGCGTAAGAATTTCAAATCGCATGTGACCCTGATCGGCATGGAAAGCGGTGGCTTAGCACCGCATCTGACGACCAAGCTGCGCGCGCAGGGCTTCCAGGTAACGGTGCTCGATGCGCGGCAGGTGCACCGTGTGTTGTCGGTCAAGCGGAACAAGACTGACACGAACGATGCTCGTGGCATTGCCGAGATCACGCGTACGGGCAGGGAATATCTGACCGAGGTCTACGTCAAATCGAACCTGTGCTTTGAGATCAGGGCCTATCTCACCATGCGCGACCGCTTGGTGAAGCAGCGCCGGGAGACCGAGGCGATGATCCGCGGCCTGGTGCGCGTCTATGGCGGACGGATCGAGGGCGGGACGGAAACTGCGGCCAGCTATCGCAGTCGCGCCATCGACCAGATGTGCCTGATCGCCGACGCCGAGGGTATCGATCTGCGGCCACGGGTCATACCGTTGCTCGACCTGTGCGAAGGCTTCTACGTCGAGGCCAACCGCATCGAGCGCGAGCTGGAACTGCTCGCTGCGTCGAACCCTGTCTGCAGGCGGTTCATGGAGATCCCCGGCGTCGGCACGATCACCGCCGTATCGTTCTACAGTGCGATCGAGGACCCGACGCGCTTCCGGCATGTTGACGACGTCGCCGCCTATCTGGGCCTGACCCCGCGCGTCTACCAGTCGGGCGAGAGCCTGACGCACGGCGGGATCAGCAAGATGGGCAACCAGCTCACCCGCACGCATCTGGTCGGCGCCGCGACCGTCATGCTGTCGAACACCCGGTCGTTCAGCACGCTCAAGGACTGGGGCCTCAAACTCAGCAAGCGGATCGGCTTCAACAAGGCGAAGGTCGCGCTGGCGCGGAAGCTGGCGATCATCATGTTCAGCCTGTGGCGCGATGGCACCCACTTTATGGCCAAGGCGGCTGACGTGCCAGAACATCGGGCGCTGATGCAGAGTCGGCTGCCAGCCTAAGCGCGCAGGTTTACACCAGGTTCGCCCGCACAATGGCGGCGAAACAGTCCTCCCGGGAGGCGGAGGGATCGGAGACTTCGGGACTAAAGGTGAGGTGGTGACAACCTCGTTACGCTTGTTGAAGCTCTACCCTTTGCACGTGAATGCCCATACTGCGGCAGGTGATCGGCCCAACGGCCATGGCAAGCGCCCGACCGCGAAGAGACTGTTGCACTCCGGGATGGATGATGTGGACTTGCAACCACCGATGGAGAAGCGGATCATGACATAGCGAAGCGAAGTCTGGATATCCTCCGCGGGGGGGGGGGCAGCAGCTAGAGACTTTA
>NZ_JAINEZ010000205.1:0-1590 GCF_019873065.1 Sphingobium sp. PNB | reverse complement strand
GGTTCGGCCCTCCAGTGCGTGTTACCGCACCTTCAGCCTGGTCATGCCTAGATCGCCGGGTTTCGGGTCTAATGCATCGAACTCATGGTCGCCCTGTTCAGACTCGCTTTCGCTGCGCCTACACCTAACGGCTTAAGCTTGCTCGATACACTAAGTCACAGACCCATTATGCAAGAGGTACGCGGTCAGGTCTCAAGGACCCTCCCACTGCTTGTAGGCATCCGGTTTCAGGTACTGTTTCACTCCCCTCATCGGGGTGCTTTTCACCTTTCCCTCACGGTACTGGTTCGCTATCGGTCATGTACGAGTATTTAGGCTTGGAGGGTGGTCCCCCCATGTTCAGACAGAGTTTCACGTGCTCCGCCCTACTCAAGTCCTGATGTTTCGTTTTCACATACGGGGCTGTCACCCGCTATGGCGCCACTTTCCAGAGGCTTCTGTTAACTAAACACCAGGCGCTGGCCTGGTCCGCGTTCGCTCGCCACTACTAACGGAATCTCGGTTGATGTCTTTTCCTCCGGGTACTGAGATGTTTCAGTTCTCCGGGTTCGCTTCACCAAAGCCTATTTTATTCAGCTTAGTGATACCTCTCCCATTTAACGCTGTGCCCGATCGCTCGGGTGCAGCCTTAAATGGTGAAGGTGGGTTGTCCCATTCGGAAATCGCGGGATCAAAGCTTGCTCACAGCTCCCCCACGCTTATCGCAGCGTGCCACGTCCTTCATCGCCTGTACATGCCAAGGCATTCACCAGATGCCCTTACCTCACGCTTGAGAGTCCACACCACCAATGACAGCACTGGAGATAGCACTGCATCAGCTTGTATTCGGTGTGGTGATTTAACTCAGCCAGATAATCATTTGTGTACGACACCGCTCAGCCTCTTGGTCCGAAAACCGCAAAACCGAACCATGTCGCCACGGCATCGATTAAAAAACCCATTCACAATGTCAAAGAGAGAACCGCTCAACGAGCGTCCTCATAATTGCTGGCAAGCCAGCAAAACCGCTACTCTTCATCCCTAGAGAAAGTTCTGAGCTGCTCCGCGCTACAGCGCTACGCAAATGCGAAGTTCACACCGTTCTTCACGACATAAACCTCAAGCAATGGTGGAGCTTATCGGGATCGAACCGATGACCTGATGCTTGCAAAGCAACCGCTCTCCCAGCTGAGCTAAAGCCCCTCACCAAATGCTGGTGGGCCGGGGAGGAGTTGAACCTCCGACCTCACGCTTATCAGGCGTGCGCTCTAACCACCTGAGCTACCGGCCCGTTGTTTGATTGGCCTCAGGCGCCGGCGTCGACATCCGTCGACTTGGCTATCCTCGCATAAGCTCGGGCGGCCGTTCGGCCTTGCGGACCCTGCGGGTCCGTTCCCAAGCAATGCCAACAAACGAAGGCCTGCTCAATATCAGCACAACGTTTCCGTTGCGCTAATCTCTAGTGATGAAGGGACATGAGGACGGCGGCGATGTTCTTTGGAAATGACGAAGCTCTTCCTGTGTCCAGCACAGGCGCTTTCGTCACGATCCTTAGAAAGGAGGTGATCCAGCCGCAGGTTCCCCTACGGCTACCTTGTTACGACTTCACCC
>NZ_JAINEZ010000204.1:0-1640 GCF_019873065.1 Sphingobium sp. PNB | reverse complement strand
CCTCTCTTATTCACCTGGCAGGTCATGAGGGGTTGGCGGGAGTGGTATAAGCTATTGGCTTACTGTAGGAAATTGGGTGTCGAGACCAATCCTGCAACGAGGCAATAAATGCCGCAGACCACACCCGCCGGGGGCAAGGATAAATCGCCGCTGATTTCGTTTCCAGTGGTATCGGGCAAGAAAGTGACAGGCGCGTTCGACGGCGGTCGCTTGACCTCGGACGGCGGGGTTCTGTTACTGGCGCAGGCCGAGCGCGAGTTGGGTATCTGCAAGCGCCTTGCGGGTTGCATTGCCGATCCGCGCGATCCGTCCCGGATTACCCATAAACTCGAAGATATCCTGCGGGCGCGCGTTCTGGCGATCGCCTGCGGCTACGAGGACGCCGACGACCTTGATGCCCTGCGCGACGATCCGGGCTTTCGGCTAGCCCTGGGCAAGCTGCCGGGAACAGGCCCGGGCCTGGCCAGCCAACCGACCATGAGCCGATGGGAGAACGCCCCGACCACGCGCGAATTGGCGCGTATGATGGTTGGCATGGTGGGCATCTACTGCGCCAGCTATTCCGAGCCGCCCAAGGCGGTGACGCTGGATATCGATGATACATGCGATGTCGTGCACGGCTATCAACAGCTGTCGTTCTGGAATGGCCACCATGGCGAGCGATGCTTTCTGCCGATCCATGTCTACGATACGGCAACAGGGCGGCCGGTCGCCATGCTTCTGCGAACCGGCAAGACCCCCTCGGGCGCGGAGGCCGCCGGGCACATCCGGCGCCTTGTGCGCCATATCCGTAAGCATTGGCCCCAAACGCACATCACCATTCGCGGCGACGGGCATTGTGGCAGACCAGAGGTCATGACTTTCTGCCAGTCGCATGGCATCGACTTTGTCTTCGGCCTGCCCACCAACGCCGCCCTGCGCGCCAATCCCGACATCGTCGCCGCCGCCGATGCCTGCGCCGTCCGGCGTGCCCAGGAAGACCGGGTAGTCCTGCGCAGCTATGCCGAGATCCGCTATGGGGCGAAAAGCTGGAAGTGTCAGCGCCGCGTCGTCGCTCGGATCGAAGCCAGCACCTTGGGCATGGACATTCGCTACGTCGTTACCTCCTTGGCAGAAGGCTCTGCCGAGCATATCTACGACAGCCTTTACTGCGCCCGTGGCCAGGCCGAAAACCTGATCAAACGGCACAAGACGCAGCTCAGCAGTGATCGAACTTCATGTCGATCGGCCAATGCAAACCAGATGCGGCTCATCCTGCATACCGCCGCCTACTGGTTGATGTGGCGCATCCAGCAGGCGATACCCAAGGCAAGCGCGCTCGCCGCTGCCGAGTTCGCTACGCTGCGTCTGCGGCTGCTCAAGGTGGCCGCCCGCGTGATCGAAACCGCAACCCGCATCCGCATCGCCTTCGCATCAGCCTGTCCCGATGCCAGCACCTTCCGGGCGATTGCTGCCGCCTTCAGACCTGCCCCGACATAGCCGCCCCGACCGTACCCCAGAACCGCTCCCTTCAACTTGCAAGCCTATCGAATATCTGCGGTGAAATAGACGCAGCACGATCGCTCGCCCTGATCCTTAAGCGACCCGTGCAACAGGCCCGGGTGCGGCAGAGGAAACGGCATTACGAATAAACCGGGCTA
>NZ_JAINEZ010000203.1:0-1646 GCF_019873065.1 Sphingobium sp. PNB | reverse complement strand
CCTCTCTTATTCACGACGCTCGGTTTCGGGCCCGCTCTGGGCATTTGCTGCGGCTGGCTGTATTGCGCGGACGACCGGCATCGCTGGCGTTTGTTTCACCGCATTCGGATTGATGGGCTTTTCGGGTTGAAGGGCTGGGCTCGGAGTTCTGCGGCGCTGCCGCATGGGCTACGTCGGCGCAGGCTTCAGCCGGAGAACGAGGGCGCGGAACAGGTCGGCATCCGGACAGGCGGAAGCGAAGGCAATGCGGATGCGGCTAGCACTTTCTACGACGCGCGCAGCGACCTTGAGCAGCCGCAGGCGCAAGGTGGTAAACTCCGCGCTTGCCAGAGCAGCGGTCCTGGGCATCGCCTGCTGGATGCGCCATAGCAGCCAGTATGCGGCAGTGTGCAGTATCAGGCGCATCTGATTGGCATTGGCCGAGCGGCACGAGGTTCGGTCGCTGGCGAGCTGGGACTTGTGGCGCTTGATCAGGTTCTCGGCCTGACCACGCGCGCAGTAGAGCGTGTCGTAGATGTGCTCGGCCGATCCTGTTGCCAACGAGGTGACGACATAGCGGATGTCCATGCCCAGCGTGCTGGCCTCGATCCGTGCAACGACGCGACGCTGGCACTTCCAGGTCTTTGCCCCATAGCGGGTCTCGGCATAGTTGCGCAGGACGGGACACTGACGCTGGGCGCGCTTGACCGCGCAGGCATCGGCGACCGCAACAATGGCGGGATCGGCGCGCAGCGCTGAATTGGTGGGCAGGCCGAACACGTAATCGACGCGGGCCGCATCGCAGTAGGCCATGACCTCGGGTCGACCATAGTGCCCGTCGCCGCGGATAGTGATGTGGGTATCGGGCCAATTACGGCGCAGGTGACGCACCAGGCGTCGGATGTGCCCCGCCGCCTCCTTTCCAGAAGGCGTCTTGCCTGTGCGCAGCAGCATGGCCACCGGCCTGCCGGTCGCGGTGTCGTAGATATGGATCGGTAGGAAGCAGCGCTCCCCATGATGCCCGTTCCAGAACGAGAGCTGTTGATAGCCATGCACGACGTCGCACGTGTCGTCGATATCCAGCGTGACCGCTGTCGGAGGGGCGGGATAGCTGGCGCAGTAGATGTCGATCATCGCGGCCATCATGCTGGCCAGTTCGCGCGTAGTCGGTGCATTTTCCCACCGGCTCATCGTCGGTTGGCTGGCCAGCCCCGCGCCCGATTCCGGCAGCTTGCCGAGCGCCAGGCGGAAGCCTGGATCGTCGCGCAGAGCATCGAGATCATCGGCATCCTCATAGCCGCACGCAATCGCGAACACACGGGCACGCAGAATGTCATCCAGGCGATGGATCACCCGCGCTGGATCGCGCGGATCGGCAATACAAGCCGCCAGGCGCTGGCAAATCCCCATCGCGCGCTCGGCCTGTGCAAGCAGTAGAACACCGCCATCCGAGGTAAGCCGGCCACCGTCGAACGCAGCTGTGATTTTCTTGCGGCCGACTGCTGGGAATCCAAATGAGCTTGCGATATCATCGTTCATGGCGGGTGTGGCCCGTGGCATTTTCTGCCCTGCGGCAGGTTCGGCTTAGACACCCAGTTCCTAATTCAGATCAGAGGCTTACGCCACTCCCGCCAACCCTTCAGGACACTTTTGGTGAATAAGGCGGG
>NZ_JAINEZ010000202.1:0-1733 GCF_019873065.1 Sphingobium sp. PNB | reverse complement strand
CCGCCCGCGCCGGCTCCTCCCGCCTCCCGCGCAAGCCGCTGCGCCCGATCGCGGGCCGCACGCTGCTGCACCGGACCATCGCCATGGCCCGCGCGGCCACGACCGGCCTCTCCGACATCCAGCTGCTCGTCGCCACCGACGACGCGGAAATCGCCGCCCACGCCCGCGCCGCGGGCTGCGACGCCGCCCTGACCGACAGCGCCATCGCCACCGGTTCCGGCCGCGCCCTCGCCGCCGCCCGCCAGTGCGACAGCCAACCCCGCTTCATCGTCAACCTCCAGGGCGACAGCCCCTTCCAGCCCCAGGACGCCCTCCGCGCCGTCATCGCCGCGCTGGAATCCGGCGCACAGGTCGCCACCCCCGTCATCGCCCTCGACTGGCCCGCGCTCGACGCCCTGCGCGACCACAAGACCCGCTCGCCCTTCAGCGGCACCACCTGCGCCCGCGCGCCCGACGGCCGCGCCCTCTGGTTCTCGAAAACCATCATCCCCGCCATCCGCAACGAGGACGCCCTGCGCCAAAGCCAGCCGCTTTCCCCAGTCTGGCGCCATGTCGGCCTCTACGGCTACACGCTCGCAGCCCTTACCCGCTTCGAAGCCACGCCCCCCACGGCGCTCGAAAATCTCGAAGGCCTCGAACAGCTCCGCCTGCTCGAACTCGGCATCCCCGTCACCACCGTCCCGGTATCCCCGCCGGTCTTCGACAGCTCCGGCATCGACACCGAAGCCGACATCGCCCGTGTCGAGGCGCTGATCGCCGCCCATGGCGACCCCACCCCCTGATCCTCAACATCTTCCGTTCGTTTCGAGCGAAGTCGGGAAACATCATCAGTCCATGCGCCGCATCTTCATCATCCGCCACGGCAACACCTTCGAAAGCAGCGCGCAGGCCCGCCGCATCGGCGCGCGCACCGATATTCCGCTGGTGGAAAGCGGCCATGCCCAGGCCGACCGCCTCGGCGTCTGGTTCGCGGCGCAGAACTTGCCGATCCGCCGCCTCCACAGCAGCCCGCTCCTCCGCGCCCGGCAGACCGCCGCCCGCATCGCCGCCGCCACCGGCCACGCCAGCGACGGCTCCCTTCCCTGGCTCAACGAGATCGACCACGGCCCCGACGAAGGCCAACCCGAAGCGCAGGTCTTGACCCGCCTCGGCCCCCAGGCCCTAGCCGCCTGGGACGAACAGGGCATCCCCCCCAAGGACTGGAAAGTCGACGCCGAACCGCGCATCGCCGCCTGGAAGCAATGGTTCGCGCAAGCAGGGGAGGGCGCCGACCTCCTCGTCACCAGCAACGGCGCCGCCCGCTTCGCGCTCCTTGCGCTAGGCCTGCCGCTCGCCGACCTCAAACTCCGCACCGGCGCCTTCGGCGAACTGACGGTGGGGGGAGGGGGCGAGGTCGATCTCATCCGGTGGGACGTCCGCCCATAACCGCCGCCGAAAGCCCAAAACGACAACCAAGGGCAGTCAGCAAACCCCATTATCCCTCTCCCTTGAGGGAGAGGGCTGCGCAGACTTGGCAGCTTGCTGCCTAGTCGTAGCTGGGTGAGGGGGTTGCGATCCAAAGGATCGCGCGGACCACAGGCCCGCCCCCCTCATCCAACTCCGCCCAAGCTCCTTACGTCGCCCCGGCTCAATCCTTCCGCTGCGGCACCGTGAAAGTCCCCGACACGCGCCCGCCCGAGCCGCTCCCGGAAACCCCCGGACCGCCGCCCCCGGCAGCCCGCCCGTCCACGGTC
>NZ_JAINEZ010000201.1:0-1861 GCF_019873065.1 Sphingobium sp. PNB | reverse complement strand
CTGCGACCGGCCTTTTGTGCCTCCCACCCAGCGATGAAGGCATTTTCGACCGCCTCCCGCCCATTGCCCGCAGGCTCTACCGATGAAAGGGCGGCGTCCCGTTCTTGGCGCAGTCTCTCGATGGTATCGATCAGACGGCCAAGCGTATTGTGGTTGACCGCCGCCATGTCGTGGCCGCCATGGGTCTTTACGTCATGACGCAGCCGCTCCAATCCATCGGGATCATCGATGAAATCAGGATAATATTTGAGTCGCTTCCGCACCTCCTGACCTGCGGGCGAAGTTGAGAGGGCTGCGTCACACATGACAACCATTTCTTCATTGGTCGCAGCCTGTTTACGGCGTTTCTCCAACTCCTTGCGCGCCTTGTCCTGCTCATCGACGTTGCCCCAGTATTTGGCATCGTCCAGCGCTGTGACGGCGGCGTCGACCTTAATGCGGTGCTCTTGGGCATAGAACTCGAATTGGTCCCGGCACTTCCGCAGCGCCGCTATTATGTCGGTGGTCATGCTGATTTCCTCACGAAACCGTCGCGGGTCTGCTCCCATTCGCCGGGCTTCTTCTCGGTGGGCTGGAACGGTGGCCAGTCACGGCTGCGCGTGTAGAACGGGCCTTTCTGGGATTCGGTCATGCGGGTCTTCCCTTCCGAATAGCGCGGGCCTGATGCTCCAGCTTGGCGACCGCGAGGATTGCGGGACGTAGTTCCGGCGCGGCATCATCGAACGCCAGCTTGGGATTGTAGCGATTGCCGCCAGCGAGGCGCGGCAGCAGGGCGCGAGGCACCAATTCCCAATTGCTCGGATCAGTGTTCAGGCGGTCGCCAAGGCACTTGAGCGCATACCCTTTGGGCACCGGACCGTTCGCCTGCTCCCAAAGCCATTTATGCTTCAGGACATAGCGGCGCTCAAAGCCGGTGTGCGGATTCTGCTCATCGATACTGATCTCGACATAGCCGTCTTTCGAAACGCGCTCGTGATGCAGATAGTTCGTGTTATGAGGCTGGTTGCCCTTCTTGAACTGCGTTCGACGGGCATTCGGATGACGACCGCCCCTCCCCGGTTCGCAGGGCACGCCTTTATTATGTGGCGTCTGGCCTTTGGCGAAGCATCCGGTGCGCCCGGTCAGCCAGCCATTGCGCTTGCACAGGGCGTTGAAGTTCTTGAGCGACACATCGTCGCGGCTGAATTTCTGGCAAAATGCAGCGTGAGCCTCATGGCGGGGCCACTGGCTGACAGAACGGATGAACTCGCGCTCCTCTGCGCTATAAGGAATCTGGCGGCCCTTCACTGGCCGTCTCCCTGCGCCAAAGCCTTCCGCTCGGCCGTCGGCGCGATGTTCGCTAGATGCGGCGCGAAGTGGTAGCCATGGCCTGCCAGCAGCGTTGCCGCCTTCAACTGCAGATCGGCGTTTTTAATGATCTGGTCAGCGACAGATACGATGGCATCGGCGCGCTTCGCCTCCTTCTCGATCTGCTCGTCGTTCAGGTCCTCATCGCCAAGCCGTTCGATCTGAGCGAACAGATGGTCGTTGAGGTCGGACAGCTTGTTTTTCACTAAACTTCCGGGGCCGCTTGTTAAGCTCGTCACCCCGTCCTCTTGAGAAATGGGTTAGGCGACTGCGGACTTCGGAATGAGCCTGCCAGTCTTCGGATCGCGAAGCTGGCCGTATTGGCGCCACACAGCTAATTCAGCAGCGGCGCGATCCCGTTCAATGAGCGCGACATTCATTCGCCTTGCCAAACTGCGGCAGGCGGCTGTCTGGCCCGCAACCTTTTCCTCCAAATCCACATTCGCCTTAGCCATCAGGGCCAGGGCGGCTTCGTGCTTCTTGCGTGTGATAAGTCCGAACATGGGTTGCTCCC
>NZ_JAINEZ010000200.1:0-1888 GCF_019873065.1 Sphingobium sp. PNB | reverse complement strand
TCACCAAGGACGCCGTAGCGTGGCGGTGCCGCAAGATGGGGTTGTTCCGGGAACAGGATCGCGCCCGGTACGGCAACCCTGTCGGTGGACGCTCTTTCACTCCGCTGGAAGATCAGACGATCACCGAAATGCGGCTTGCCGGCGCATCCATCCACGAGATCGGGACCGCCATCGGGCGCCGCTACCAGAGCGTTTACGTGCGCCTCTTCACGCTGGCGCGCCTCGATGAATTGAACGCAGCCTAAGGGGAGAAACCCATGTTCATCAGCAAGAAGAAGCACGAAGCCGCCATGGCCCTGATGGCGAAGGCGAATGTGGATTTGGAGCAGGACAAGCGGGCGCTCGATGCGCTGGCGGGCAAGTACAAGCGCGAGCGTGACGCGGCGCGGATCGAAGCCGCAGCCAACGCTGACGACGCCGCGAAGTATCGGCGCAGCAAGGCGAACTTGAAGCAGTTCAGGACTGCCTAACCAGTTTCTTAGAGGACGGGGTGACGAGCTTAACAAGCGGCCCCGGAAATTTCGATGGCAGAGAACACGAAGATCGAATGGGCGGACCATACATGGAACCCGTGGATCGGATGCACTAAGGTCGGCGCGCCTTGCGATAACTGCTATGCCGAAGACCTCATGGACCGCCGCTATGGGCGCGTGGTCTGGGGCAATGATGGCGATCGTGTCCGCACGTCTGGATCAACGTGGGCGCAACTGCGGAAATGGAACCGGCAGGCGGGTGAGGCTGGCAAGCGGGCGTTTGTGTTCTCGCTCAGCCTTGGCGACATCTGGGACAATCGGGTGCCGATGGCTTGGCGGCGTGAGGCGTTCGACCGAGCCCGTGAATGCCCGAACCTTGTCATGCTCTATCTGTCCAAGCGGATCGGGAACGCCATCGACATGGCTATCGAGTGCGGCGGCTTTCCGCCCAATGCCGCACTGGGCGCGACGTTCGGCAACCAGGCGGAATATGACCGCGATCGGATCAAGCTGAAAGAAGCGGGCGAGGCACTGGGCGCACTGTTCACCTTCGGCAGCTTTGAGCCGCTGCTAGGCCCAGTGATCCTCGATAGCAATGCACCAGACTGGATCATCGTCGGCGGCGAAAGCGGGCGCAATGCACGTCCGATGGATATTCAATGGGCACGTGATCTGCGCGACCAGTCGGCAGCGCTGGGACGAGTTTTCAACTTCAAGCAGGTTGGCGGCAAGTCGGCTGACAAGGGCGGCCATGAACTGGACGGCCATACCTATTTCGCTCGTCCGCAGGTCGAAAGACTCGCCGCATGACCCCCGCGCCCCGCAGCACCGCCGCCCGCTACCGGCCCGCCTGGCGCGCTCCTGTCGGCGAAACCCGCACCGAAAAGAAGATCGGCGATGTCGAGATGACGGCCAGCGGCTGTTTCCGGCGTACGGCCGATGGATTCCGGAGGATCGCATAATGGCCAGCATGACCCCCGACATAATAGCTGCGCTCCAGTATGCGCGAAACCTTATAGGGCCAGACGAGATAATCGACGCAGCCCTCTCAACTTCTCCCGCAGGTCAGGAGGTGCGGGAGATCGCTGAACGAGCCATCGAGCTTCTGATCGAGCATGCCGAAGGTTTGGGCGAGATCGATGAACTGGAGCGCCGCCTTGATGCCGCCGCCCATTCATCGGTAGAGCCTGCGGGCAATGTTGGTCTGGACTTGAGCGCGATAGGCAGCGGACACTGTTATTGCTGGTGCCACCCAAATGCCGGGGCGATTGGCTGCTCCCCCTGCTGTGATGCCGAAGACAACTACCTACCGCCGTCGAAGCGTGACCCGGCCCTTTCATCGGTAGAGCCTGCGGGCAATGGGCGGGAGGCGGTCGAAAATGCCTTCATCGCTGGGTGGGAGGCACAAAAGGCCG
>NZ_JAINEZ010000199.1:0-2058 GCF_019873065.1 Sphingobium sp. PNB | reverse complement strand
CTCGCCGCAAACTTCCTCGGCTTCGTCAAACTCGCCAGCATCATGCTATGGCTCAAATGATTAAATCGTCACTACTGCCTAGAGCGTTTTCCAAGCAGATGGAATCATCTGCTGACTTGGAAAACGCGACAAAACAAAAACTTAGAGCAGTCGAGCCGATGCAATCGGATCGGAATCTGCTCTAGCGGCAGCGAAGGATGGTTGGCGGGACGCCAACTCTTCTTGCCGGCCGCGCGAAAGTGGGAATGGGGAGGCGGGGTGGGCTGCTGCCCTTCAGCTTTCCTGGAAGTATGGCGCGTTCTTGCGAAGGCGGGGGTATGATGCGCTTAACCGCAGCAACCGACATTCCCTCACCAATACCGTCCAGGGAAAAGAAAAAGGGCGGCGCCGAAGGCACCGCCCCGATTTCCTCCGGCCATAGCCGGTAAGCAGCCCCGCCTGCGCGGGGCTCGACCGAACTTACTTGAGTTCGACGGTCGCGCCGGCTTCTTCCAGCTGCTTCTTGATCTTCTCGGCTTCGTCCTTGCCGACGCCTTCCTTGACGGCCTTCGGCGCGCCTTCGACCAGAGCCTTGGCTTCGGTCAGGCCCAGGCCGGTGATGGCGCGGACTTCCTTGATGACGTTGATCTTCTTGCCGCCGTCGCCGGTCAGGACGACGTCGAATTCGTCCTTGGCTTCTTCAGCAGGAGCAGCGCCGGCAGCGCCACCGGCCGGAGCGGCAACCGCGACGGCAGCGGCGGCCGAAACGCCCCACTTTTCTTCCAGAGCCTTGGAAAGCTCAGCGGCTTCGAGGACGGTCAGGGCCGAGAGCTGGTCGACCAGAGCATTGATGTCTGCCATGTTACTTTACCTATTCCCTTCTGGGCGGGGCATGAGCCCCTTAAACGAGAGTTGAAAACAATATTCCGGAAAATCCCGCGGCGATCAGGCCGCGTTCTTTTCCGCATAGGCGTTGAAGACCCGCGCGAGCTGGGCAGCCGGGGCCTGGGTGACGGTTGCGAGCTTGGTAGCCGGGGCGACCAGAAGGCCGACCAGCTTCGCGCGCAGTTCATCCAGCGACGGCATCGAGGCGAGCGCCTTGACGCCCTCCGCGTTCAGCAGCACTTCGCCCATCGCACCGCCAACGATCTCAAGCTTGTCGTTGGTCTTGGCGAATTCGACCGCAACCTTCGCGGCTGCGACCGGATCGGCCGAGGAAGCGAGCCCGACCGGACCGGTCAGCAGGTCGCTGATGCCGCTATAGTCGGTGCCTTCAAGGGCGATCTTGGCGAGGCGGTTCTTCGTAACCTTGTAGGTGCCGCCGGCTTCGCGCATCTTCTGGCGCAGCTGGGTCGACTGGGCGACCGTCAGCCCGAGGTTGCGGGTCACGACGACCACGCCGACTTCGGCCAGATGTGCGTTCAGCGCGGAAACGACCTCAGCTT
This sequence comes from Sphingobium sp. PNB, assembly GCF_019873065.1. Lineage (NCBI taxonomy): Bacteria > Pseudomonadati > Pseudomonadota > Alphaproteobacteria > Sphingomonadales > Sphingobiaceae > Sphingobium > Sphingobium sp. PNB. The sequence continues at coordinate 634 of NZ_JAINEZ010000199.1, read as the reverse complement.
TCTGATTACGATCCATGCCTTTACTCCACTTCATGTCCGCCGGAAAATCCGGTGGACGGCAAAAACCCGCGACGAATCGCGGGGTATTGGTCCGAAGGGGAGAGATCGACTGGCCCGCATCCCTCAGGGAAAACAGGCAGACCCGGACAGGCAAGGCCCGGCCGGTAAAGAACTTTTCCCCGTCTAGGCCGGAAATTAAGAAGGGCATATTCCCTTCACCGACTGTCTCGGACGGAAGACCATCGACATTTCTGCCGGGGGTCTGCTGCGGGCGCCCCTACAGATTTGGAGGCCCCCTGTCACGCAAAATCTGGCGATTGGCGATGGAAGGCGACGGAAAAGCGCCGTTTTACGCCGAAGTTCACACCATATGCGCGCATGCGCGCGAGCGCGCGTAGCCGCCCGGGTAATGGGTCCGACATTTCAAAGAAGGGAGCGGAATAGGCTGACCGCGGGGATGTAGGACAGGATGAAAGCGGTGCCAGGCCGGGCAATAGGATGTTTTTTCGCCAGCCGTGGCCGGGAGGTTACAGTCGGCAGGGCCGGTTCAGACGGTGCGATGATCCGCCGGGAGCAGGAGCGCGGAGCCCCCAGGCCAGAACGTGGAACAGAATCGCCGCCTTCCACCCCGTTC
>NZ_JAINEZ010000198.1:0-2123 GCF_019873065.1 Sphingobium sp. PNB | reverse complement strand
ACGACCACGCGTCGATCACGGACAGAAGCATGAACCCCAAGTCGATCTACCTTGCAGTCCCGCACCCAATGACAGAAGGTGTCCAATTGCTGCGGAGCGCGCGTTGGCATGTTGAAGGCAGGGCCTATGATCGGGCGCTCGCCTTGATCTTGGAGGCACATGCCGATCTACCCATGGCCGCGTTCTGGGGACAGGGGCACTCCGCCTCCAGCGACGGACAGTTCTTCCTCGCGACCGAGCGGGGCGAAGCGATGAACATGGTCAACGCCAAATACGGCAATGTCCCAGGCTTGAAAGGATACAGCCATGTCTCTGATCAATACGCGCCGTTTGCTACCCAGGTCATCCCGGCGACCGTCAGCAAAGGCACCCTATATTCTCGACGGGCTGCTCATGAATGACGCAGGCCGCCATGTCCGTCAGCACATTGCCGATACGGGCGAATTTACCGATCACGTCTTCGTCGCCTGCTCGCTTCTCGGCTACAGGTTCGCGCCACGCATCCGCGACCTGCAACAGAAAAGACACTATGCCTTTACCCCCGGTGCGACGCCGGCCAATGTGCGGGGTCTGGTAGGCGGGAAGATCAATGAGCCCCTCATCGAGCGGAACTGGCCCGACATCCTGCGGGTCATGGCCACGATCGCCGCCGACATTGTCGCCCCCAGCCAGATTCTGCGGAAGCTGGCTTCATATCCTCGTCAAAATGAGCTGGCCCTTGCCCTTTGGGAAGTCGGTCTTGTCGAACGGGCGCTGTTCATGATCGACTGGACTCTAGACGCCGGTTTGCAGCGCGAGGCCCAGATCGGCCTCAAAAAAGGTGAAGCCCATCATGCGCTGAAGCGCGCCATCAGCTTCCATCGGCGCGGTGAAATCCGGGACCGATCGGGTGAAGGTCAGCATTATCACATCGCCGGCATGAACTTCCTCGCCGCCATCATCATCTTCTGGAATAAGATTAAGCTCAGCGATGTCGTCACCGGTCGATCCGCTAATGGCGCTACCGTCCCACCCGATCTCCTCGCCCATTTCTCACCGCTGGTTTGGGAGCAAATCAACCTCACCGGCGAATATCGCTGGCCAAAATCCTTAGCGTAGGATTTCGCTCCCTCCCGCAAACGGCCCGTATTTTGCGGAGGACATCGCATGCCAACCGCGGCACTTCACCCGTCGGTAAAGTGCCACGGTCCTCAGTTCTGTGGGTAGCGAGGATCTAGCGAGTTAGTGACCTCACGCTCTAATAGCCGCTGCGCTTCGGTGAAGTGCCACGACTGGTCCAACCGCCTTAGCCGGTCGATAACGGATTCACATTCCGTTCTTATTGTGCTTCAAATGTTCTGATGTTTCAGCCTGATCTTTTTGCCACAGAGGCGACCTCGGAACCGGCCAGCGTTTCGGAACAACCGGTGCTCGACGTGCCTGGTATCCTCGAGCGACTGGCCGACTTTTGCGAGCGCCCCCGGTACAGCTTCATGGTGCTGAATCTGATCGCGCAATTGAGTGCGAAAACTGGCTCGGCCGGTCCGTTCGTCCGAGCGGGCGAGACGCGGATTCCGGTTCGAGACTGGTTATCTGACGCTCTGACCCCGGTCGCCCAGCGCGATCCCCGCCGGCTCGCGATCGCCGGAAAGGTTCGACGCGCGCTGGAGGACGATAATGCGCTACCAGAAGATAGCGCGGCAGCAGGCGCCTTGATCGACGATCTGGTACGCGAGCGCATCCGGATTTCCGGTCGAACTAACGTCAGTCGCGCCGTCTCAGAACTGGTTCGAGCCGGATTAGTCCAAAGGCGATATCAAGGATATCGGGTCGATCATCACAATCGCGGCGCGCAGCGTCAGGTCATGTACGCCATCACTGAGGAAGCGCGCCGTGCCCTGCGCTCCGGGGTGTGACTCGCGTTCCTTGCCTTCTATAGGCAAGCACGATGGCTTTTCATCACCGTTAGATCGTGATGCGAGCGTCCCATGGTGATCGTTCGGCATACGTGCAGGCATCTGAACTAGGGAATCAAAGGGTGGTAATAGCTTCTACGACTGGACTAGCTGTCTGGTTGCGACACATCATTGGGATATGGTAAAGAATGCCATCGCGGATCACGCGTGGCGCTTTGCCGTCCTTGC
>NZ_JAINEZ010000197.1:0-2128 GCF_019873065.1 Sphingobium sp. PNB | reverse complement strand
CCACGTCGCCGCCCCGGTCCACCCGGTCGAACACCGCCGCATAGCCGGCGAACCGCACGTCACTCATGCGCCAGCCCCAACAGACCCAGCTTCACCGCCATCCCCAGCAGCATCAGCGCGGTGACGATCCGCACGATCCAGGCGACGAGCGCGCCCCGCGCCGCCTTCTTCGCGTCGCGCCAGCCGCCCAGCAGTTCGCGCAGCTCCCGCACATCCGCCTCCGCCCCGCGGTCCGCCAGCCCCAGCCGCTCCAGCGCCCGCCCCGCGCCCAGTTCGCTCGCCTCTTCGACCAGCGCGCGGATCATCAGCATGTCCGCCCCCGCCGGCTGCGCCTCGGCCTGCGCCACCAGCCGCGCCAGCATCTCCCCATCATATTTCATCACCTGCCTCCGCGCCCGTCGCCTCATCCCATGCCCAGCATCGCCTTCTTCTCCTCCGCCGACAGGAAGTCCGCGGCCGCCACCCGGTCCCACAGCGCGCTCCTCTCCTCGAACAGCGCGGGCACCGCATCCAGGTCGGCGCCCAGGCACAGCGCCGGCCACCAGCCCTGCAGACCCTGCGCCAACCCGCCCCAGATCTTCGCCAGCAGCGGCAGGATCGTCTGCCGCCACAACGCCCGATTGGCCTCGCGATAATTGGCGTAGCTATTGTCCCCCGGCAGCCCCATCAGCATCGGCGGCACGCCGAAGGCGAGCGCGATCTCCCGCGCCGCCGCCGCCTTCAGCCCCACGAAATCCATCTCGGCGGGCGTCAGGCTCATCGCCTTCCAGTCCAGCCCGCCCTCCAGCAGCATCGGCCGCCCGGCATTGGCCGCGCCGGAAAAGGCGACCTCCATCTCCCGCTTGACCCGCTCGAACTGCTCGGGGCTCATCACCGACCCGTCGCCCGGATCATAGACCATCGCGCCCGAAGGCCGCGCCGCATTGTCCAGCAACGCCTTGTTCCACACCGTCGCCGCATTGTGGATCGCCACCGCCCCGGCGGCCGCCCCGACGCAGCCCAGCCCATAATGATCGTCCAGCGGATGCAGCGCCTTCAGGTGCACGATCCCGGTCCTTCCGGCGCCATCCTCGGGCGACAGCCGCGTCACGCTTTCCCCGACACGGTAGAGATAGGCCGCCGGCCATCCCCGCGCATCCGCCTCCACGCTCACCCGCTCGGGCCGCAGCGCATACAGCTCGCCCGGCATCCCGTCCGCGCCCAGGATGATCTGCACATAGGCATTGCCATGCAGCAGCAGATGGCCCGCCACCGTCTCCACCAGCGACTGCCCGGACGAACAGCGCGCCACCAGCGCCTTCACCCGCGCCCGAACCTCCTCCGCGACGCCGCCGACGACCAGCGCGGTCCCGCCAGCCCCCTCCGACACCAGCCGCAGCGCCCTCTGCGCCACCGGATTGCCGATCACCCCGGCCCGCACCTGCTGCTCATAGCTGGCCGGCCACTCGCCCAGCGCGACCCCGCCCGATCCCCAGGCACGCGCCAACACCGGCCGCGCCCCGCCGCGCGCCGCCTTCACCCCGAACAATTTCATGGACCCACCCACCGACAAAAAATCCTCCCTCCGGAACGGAGGGAGGATCGTGAAGGTCTGCGGCGCTCAGCCGCCTACCGAAAACCGGACGGGTCTGCCCCGTCCCCGAACTCTCAGGGATTGCGGGCCAATACCCGATCGCAGGCGGAATTGGTCCCCTCGCTCTTCCCGATCACGCGCCCCGCCACGGCACCCGCCGCACCGGCCAGCAGGGATTCGCCCAGACTGCCGCCGGCCAGCGCGCCGACGCCGGCCCCGCCCGCCGCACCGATCACCGTGCCCTTGTCCCGCCCCTTCTTCGCCTGGAGCAGGCAATAGCGCACATCATCCCGATCGCGCGGCGCGGCCCGCGCCACCCGCGCCCGCTCCTTGCCGTTCAGCGAAGCCGCCAGCACCGGCGAACCCACCAGAGCCAGCCCCGCCGCAGCCATCGTCCATCCGGCCAGTTTCATGACCAATCTCCTTGCAAATCAGACGAAAGGACTACGCAAACACCAGGTCATTGTTCCCCCATTACGAACCGGCAATGTCGGTCGATCATGGCCATAGCGCTCCTGCGAAGGCAGGACCGCGCAGGATCAGGCATCCCCCCTG
>NZ_JAINEZ010000196.1:0-2175 GCF_019873065.1 Sphingobium sp. PNB | reverse complement strand
TATAGCGCGACGATCTGGGTGAGAGGTCAGCGACTATCAGGATGAGAACAGATTGTCGCGGCGGGTTCATGGTGCCGGGTTAGATTGTCGCTGGCAAGGGCGATTCTTCGCTCTGATTGTCGCTGATCGACATTTTCTCGATGGATTTGATTGTCGCGTATTTTGGGGTCCTTCCAGCCCCTGTCTGTCGCTGGAGGGCGGCCCTGCGACGATAGCTCTCGACATTCATCTCGAAGATGGTGGCGTGATGAACGAGACGGTCGACGGCCGCGAGCGTCATGGCGGGATCCGGGAAGACCCGGTTCCATTCGCCGAAGGGCTGGTTGGCCGTGATGAGCATGGATCGGCGCTCATAGCGTGCGCTGATCAACTCGAAGAGCACGGAGGTTTCAGCCTGATCCTTGGCGACATAGGCGAGGTCGTCCAGGATGAGCAGGTGGTATTTGTCGAGCTTGGCGATGGCGGATTCGAGCGCCAGTTCGCGGCGCGCGAGCTGAAGCTTCTGGACCAGCTCGGACGTGCGGGTGAACAGCACGCGCCAACCATTCTGGACAAGTTGCAGGCCGATGGCTGCCGCCAAGTGGCTCTTTCCTCCGCCCGGCGGGCCGAACAGGATGAGATTGGCGCCCTTTTCCAGCCATCCGTCGCCCGAGGTCATGGCCGTGACCTGCGCCCGCGAGACCATCGGCACGGCGTCGAAGGCGAAGCTGTCGAGCGTTTTGCCCGGTGGTAATCGTGCGTCGCTCAGATGACGTTCGATCCTACGCCGGTCACGTTCGGCCATTTCATGCTCGGTAAGTGCAGCGAGCAGTCGGGTGGCGGGCCAGCCCTCCTTGTCGGCACGTTCGGTAAACTCGGGCCAGATCACCTTGATGGCAGGAAGCCTCAACTCGTTGAGGATGAAGCTCAGGCGCTGGGCATCGACGTTATGGGCCTTGGTCATGCGGCCTCTCCCAGCAGCAGGGCATCGTAGTCGGTCAGGGGGCCAAGCTCGACCACCACCTCGGGCAGCGCGGCCGGATCGGGCGAGAAGCGCGTTCGCAACGCGGCGATGTCAGGCAGCCGGCCTTCGTCAAGGTCCTGGGCGAGAAGATCGGCAAGCTCGGCCTCGCAGGCCCGTTCATGGGCCATGGACAGCAACTCGACCATCTTGCGGCAAGCGTCACGCTCGGACATGGCTTCGAGCAGCCGTTCGAACATGAGCCTGTACGCCTCGCGCGGGAACAACTGGTCGCGATAGGTCAGCTGCAGCAGGGCCATCGGCTTACGCCTGAGGCTATGGATCACGTGACGGTAATCCACCACATAGCCATGTTCGGTAGCGCTTTTCGGGCGACCGCGTGGCCGGGTCATGAGATAACTGCCGCCCAGGAACAGATCGAGCCGATCATCGTAGAGGCGCACACGCAGTCGATGCCCGATCAACCGTGACGGCACCGTGTAGAACACCTTGCGCAGAACGAAGGTGCTGGACGAGGTGACGGGAAGGATATGTTCCTCGTAGTCGCTGGTGCGACGATCAGGTAGCGGTTTGAGCGTTGCCCTTTCGGTGTCGATGCGGGCGGCACTGCGCCGGTTCTTTCGGGCAACGATCTCGTCGATGAACCTGCGATAGGCCGCGAGGTCCTCGAAGTCGGTCGATCCACGCATCGCCAGCGCATCCTCCACCGCCGCCTTGAGATGGCCGTGGGAGCTTTCGACGCTGCCATTCTCATGCGCGATGCCGCGGTTGTTGCGGGTCGGCGTCATGCCATAATGTTCGCACAAGGCGTCGTAGCGTGTGGTCAAGTCCGCACGGGCATCGGCATCAAGGTTGCGAAACGCGGCCGACAGACTGTCGCTGCGGTGTTCGCCCGGCGCGCCGCCCAGCATCCAAAGCGCGTTCTGCAGCCCCTCAGCCAATGCGACATAGCTCTCGCCGCCCAGGATGACATGGGCATGTTCGAAGCCTGACCACACCAGGCGGAAGTGGTAAAGCAGGTGATCGAGGGGCGCACCCGCGATCGTGACTTTGAGGCTCCTCATGTCGGTGAAGTCCGAAAGGCCCATTCGCCCCGGCTCATGAGTCTGGCGGAAGATCACTTCCTGTTCCGGGCCATGAACGGCCCGCCAGGCACGGATACGACGCTCCATCGTGCGGCGAACCCCAAAATCGAGATCGGGATGGCGACGGCG
>NZ_JAINEZ010000195.1:0-2316 GCF_019873065.1 Sphingobium sp. PNB | reverse complement strand
CGCCCTCCGCCCTTCACCGACACCCCAACAACCGATTCTCATCTTGATTGTCGCTACGCTCGCATCCTGTCAGTCGCCGCGCAGCAAGCAGGTCGAACCCATCTCTCGTTCCAGTGACTTTGACCCGCGTGCCCAAAAGATGCTTGTGACGCTTCAGGATGTCCAGCCGCCACTCCCCGCCGTCTGGCGCGCGTAGGATCGGATAAGGGCCTTTCTCCAGCAGTATGCCAGTCAGCTCAAGAGGGGTAGGCCGAGGCATGGAATTCATCGCTCCCGATGGTCGGACTGCCAGTCGTACCACGGAATTAATTTCCTGCGGACTGGCATACCGGCGAGGGAATGAGCGGCATGGAACCAGCCATCGCGCCAAGGCAGGCATGGGGGTCGGCGCTCTGGTTGCGCAGGCCATAGTGGAAGCGCATGGCGGGCATTTGGAAAAGGCGAAGGTTCATGACGGCGTAGCCCACGCTTCAATCATCCTGCCGCTCGCCGGAGACGATGCATGAACGCAGACGATCCCAAGGTCTACGTGGTGGATGATGACGCCGATCTGGGCGCCACCGTGGCGCGGTTGCTCTGTCGGCATGGCTTTAGCGCGCAGTCATTCCTGGACCCGGTCCGGCTTCTCGATATTTATGCACCGGCGCCTGCAGCCTGCATCGTCACCGACGTAATGATGAATGATCTCGATGGCTTCGGCTTTGCCGACCGGGTCCGAGTCATAGATCCGGCAGTCGCGATCATTTTCATGACGGCATGGCCGACGACCGCAAATGCCGTCGACTCGGTGCGTCGCCATGGAGGGATTGATTACCTTGAGAAGCCGCTTGATGAAGCGCGGCTGCTTGCCGCGGTCAGGGAAGGTGTGGATTGGTCGGTCCGGAAAAGACAGCAGCTCGCCCGCACCGCCACATTGTCTCCGCGCGAAAGAGAAGTGTTCGACCTGCTCGTGCAGGGTCATAGCAACAAGGTCATCGCTGCCATGCTGGAGCTCAGCCCTAAAACGGTTGAGGATCACCGGGCGTCGATCATTTCCAAAACGGGCGCTAACGGGTTGGCCTGATCGCTCTGGCATCGCTGGACTAATTTTCATGGACCCACCTGCACGCTTCGGGCTTAGGCCGCGGACCTGGACGCCATTCTCATTAAAGCGCCGCCGGTGGAAGACGAGCTCATGCTAACCCTGAACCCACTTCTACAAAGCCGGACGCCAGCGTCATGACGACCAAAATCAAGGAGACGATACCGCGCGCCTCTTGGGGGCCTTTACTAGCGGGTCCGACAAAGACCCGGGGCTGGGCCGATCTTCGATGACCAAATTGGCGTTCACCGGGCAAGCCTTAAATGGCAGGTCCCGCCAGGACCTTCCGGCGGCATCCGACCAAAGCCGGTCGTTCGGATCAGCAGCCGCGAACGACCGCTCCTGACAGAAGCTGCCCATTGATCGCTCCGTCAAGAGGGCGCCTAATGTCGAGGATTCAGGCAACCCTTGCCGCTTTCTGAAAGCGGACGCGCGCGGATCACACCACCTCTAATATCAAGAGATAGTTCAAATCCCTCCCGGCCCGCCATATACCGCCGTTTCTACTACGCTACGCGGCGTAGCAACGGATCGCGAAGGGAGGATCATAAGAGGCGGCAGAGGTGGAAAGCGGCGGAAGCGCGTTTGCCATGATCTGCCAGATCGGATCGCGATGGATGATTGGTCTGAACGGGTACCCGTAGCTCAAACCGGAGTCGCTGTGTTTGAAGAAGCCCCTTCGAGATCTCGAAAACGGGCTATCCGACGAGGCTGCCAACTACTTCGGCGTGCCCACAGGCTCACTACTTGAAGTAAACGTCGCCTTGCTTGATCTCTTTGGTTCCACCGGACGTGTTTCTGAACCCGACAGAGTAGTGACCATATAGCCCTTGCGATGGCAAATCGATGCTCGTCCATCCGCCGGTCTTGTTGATGTGCGCCACCGACTTCACTTCCTTTCCGCTGGCATCTGCGATGATCCAGTCGAAGGTCCCCGGCGTTACGAACTCCACGTCCACGCCCGAGCAATTTTGAAACACGCGCTTGTTCGCTATCCATAGTTCCTTCGTGAAAGAACCGCTACCGAAGTGATGATCCGACATCCCATTACCCCTGCTGTTTGATCGGACCGGGACGCCGATCTTCTCTGAACCACGCCAATCGGACTGCTTGTGCTGACTCATGATAGCTTTGTTCGTCGACGAGGACACTAGCCTCTCTTATTCACGACGCTCGGTTTCGGGCCCGCTCTGGGCATTTGCTGCGGCTGGCTGTATTGCGCGGACGACCGGCAT
>NZ_JAINEZ010000194.1:0-2339 GCF_019873065.1 Sphingobium sp. PNB | reverse complement strand
ATCCCAGAAAGGCCCTCATGATGGACGGTAAGGTGGATCAGGATGCAATCGCCTTGCGGGACTATCTGGCTATCCGTGGCCTGAATGACGGGGAGATTGGCCGGGCGCTCGCCCGCATGAAAGAGGCTGGTCGTCAAGCTGGCCTGAGAGAGGCGGCGGCGAAGTGCCTTGAAGTTTCCGGCCTGATCGGCGCCGGGCATGGCTCGTCAATTGACAGCGCTTTGCGGGAGGCGGCTAACGCCATCACCGCCCTATCAGGAGAGGGGAAGCAATGAGCGAACCTGACCGCGAAACCCTCAACACTCTCCCCTGCACCGCCCCCGATCTGGAAGACGAGAGCCAGCATTTCATTACGTGCACCGAGTGCGGACAGGCGATCGATTGCCGGCGCCTTGGCGATGTGCTACACCATGAAGAACCGGGGCATGAGAGGTTGCCTGTGCAATGACCGGCCCGCGTCACCCCTACAACCCAAGCGCCCATTCGTGCCCAGCCTGCAACCGGGCGATCCCATCGGCACATATCAGCGCATCAGTCTGGGGGATCATCAGTTGCCCGACAGGAAGGACGGCAGATCCACCTGATCGGTCAACGCTTTCGGCGGCTTCGGCGGAGACGGGCAAATGGCTTCCGCCGGTCTCACGTTGAGCGGCTTGGTAGCGCAGGACGGCAGCGCGATACTGCTTGCCAAGGTCAGCAGCAGCAAGGTCCGCTTTCTCGCGTTCGGCTTCATATTCGGCTTCCTTCTTGATCTTCGCGGCATAGGCTTTGGCCGTCGCCTCCATCTGTGCACGCTCGTATTCCTTTCGGTCAGCCATGCGACCTGCCTTTTCCGCAGACAGGGACGATTTCAGCCCCGTGACGCGCAATTGCTGGACGCCGATGACCGCGAGTAGCAGGGCGAGGGCTATCAGCTTCCAGTGGGCGCGCAGGAGGCCAAGGGAGAATGGCAACAGGTTCATTCGTCACTCTCCCATGTGCAACCGTAGAAGATCAGGAGAGGGAGCAGGAACATCATTCCCCCGTCCTCTCGATAACCTTGGCCCGCGCAATTTGGCGATCTTTCAGAGCGATGGCGCCAGCAGTTGCCCCGATGCAGGCGGCCAGGCCAGCGGGATAGGCGAGGGCGAAGGCTTCAAACGATGCCGTCACCTTGCCAGCCCATATGAGCGCGGGTCCGGTGACGACATAGACGGTTGTTCCAAAGGCACCCAGGACGCGCTGTATCTCCGGTTCGCCGTTGATGCCGTTGAGGGCGGACAGGAGTTTCATGCTTCCCCCCGATACATCGCAGCTTCGGCCGCGCGTCGTCGTGTCAGGCCAGCCATGATTTTACCGGCAGCCTTATTCCACCGCGCAAATTCAGCAGCAGCCCCGGCATGGTCGCCAGCTTTGTGCTTCTTCAGCAGCGTGGATGATCCGAAATTGCCCAATCCCACATTGTAAGACAGGCTGACCATCGCGTCATATTGGCCCTGCGTCGTCGGCGCGTCCCCGATCAGCTTCGCCACGCCATTGGCAAAGCGGGAAACGTCATCGGCCAGCGCGTTATCTGCCTGCGCCTGCGTCCACACTGTGCCCAGCTTGACGCCGCCTGTGTGGCCATAGCCAATCGTGATAGGCTCGCCGCCCGTCGCGGGGTCTGGATATGCTTTCAGGGATAGCCCCTCAAACGACTTGATGAGCGCCAGCCCGGCCTTGCTGACCACACGGCCCGGAGTGCCGCTTAGGGCCGCGTTCACCGCGTCCACATCGGCTTGCGTGAGGGGCGATCCCTTTATGTCGCGGATCGTGTCGAACAGCGCCTTGCTCATCCCCTATCCCCCAGCACCCGTTCCTCGGAAAGCGCCGCCTGCAACTGCTGCCGTAACTGCCCCGGCCCATGGAGCAACAGCAGCGTCTCAAGCTGGTTGATGCGCTGCGCCGACCGCTCGTCCCGCTTCTCGCACTCGTCCTTGAGTTCCCTGATCTGCTTCTTGAGCGGCCCCACCAGCACGGTTTGAATAAATCCCCATGTCGCCACGCACCCGGCGCCGAACGCCACAGCGAGTTGCCCCCCGCTTGCGCCTAGCCAATCGATCTCACTCACACGCGGCCCCGCTGCTTCCATGATTAAACCCCCGGCGCATGAAAGCTGCCGACCCTCATTTCCTTGATCCTGTCCGGCCAGACCGCCGTCCTGCCGCCCACGTGAAAGCTGCCGTCTTGGTTCACCGCAGACACCACGTGCCAGCCGTCAGGGACGATGCAGCCGGGGCCGAAGCCGGCCAGGAGGACAAAGGCGCCCGGGTGGGGATGCGTCATAATCATGCCGCCCGATAAGTGCCGGTAATCATGAT
>NZ_JAINEZ010000193.1:0-2416 GCF_019873065.1 Sphingobium sp. PNB | reverse complement strand
TCGCCTTCCACGCCAGCCTCCAAAAGCCAGCCTTGAATCACAAATCCAAACCGTCGTGAATCCCTAAAATGTCACTACGGCCTAGCAGATCAACCGGATCGTGGCCACGGCGCCCCGTCGCCTTGGGCACGGGAACGGCCAAACCCAGATCGTCCAGATCAAGATCATCGACGAACGCTGCGATGAACCGAACCGGGTTGTCCGCCGCCACATAGTCATCGACCGATGCCGGAAGCAGTAGCATCTGATCATGCGAATGTCCTGCGAGGTAGCCCATGCCCGATCATATCGGACCGGAAACTACGCGGGAATCCTTAGTCGAATTTTCGGACTGTTGATTGTCACTGAGAGTTGACCCGGGGTTTCCACCGAGAAGTGACTGGCCTGATGTTATGTTTCGGATGTCATAGGTGGGTCAAGATGCGGGTTTCGCCTTTCTGGGCTTGGATTGGTGCGCCGAGCTGTTCTTGAACCGGAAGCGATCGTTGCCGGTTTCCAGGATGTGGCAGTGATGGGTGAGCCGATCGAGGAGCGCGGTGGTCATCTTGGCGTCGCCGAACACGGTGGCCCATTCGCTGAAGCTAAGGTTGGTGGTGATTACGACGCTGGTGCGCTCGTATAATTTGCTCAGCAGGTGGAAGAGCAGCGCGCCGCCGGAGGCGCGGAACGGCAGGTAGCCCAGTTCGTCCAACACGACAAGGTCCGAGTGTACGAGCCGGTTGGCGATCTGTCCGGCGCGCCCCTGGGCCTTTCCCTGTTCGAGATAAAGTCACAGCAGGAAAATCCTGGGACAGCGCATCTGTCCCACAATGCCAACCGCTACTCCCAGAAATGGAACAACGGGTGGTCGGCAAGCCAGAGAGCGGCGGCGCACCACAGGGGAACGCGCGACGCCGGTCGCACGACACCAATGAGCATCGCGATTGCTACGAGCAGGAAAATCAAACCGATGTCACAAATGAAATGCGGGTTGAACGGTCCGGTGGTGGTGACGCCGGGCACCCCAAACTACAAGTTTGCTGGTGAGATCAGCATAAAGAGGCCGTTCGCAGCGGACGCGAGACCGAGCACTGTAGCCAGTGCGAGCGGAAGGTTCCGGCTCATGCTGCGCTATCCTGCTACTGAGCGGCAAGCCCGTATAGCCGTCCGCGATGGTGGACACGAACTCAAAGAACTGCGTGGCGCGCACGATTGTGTAGGGTACGCCACTGCCGGCGATCGGTTGCTCTTGCGCCAGCTTGGCGCAAAAAAAACCCGATGCCTGAAGGCGATCGGTCCCCACCACCGACAGTGCCACGACGTGGTGCACGTCTGCGTCGCGTGCTGCTTCCAGCAAGTTGGTTGTCGTACCGCGGAAGAAAGCGAGAGCGGCAGCGTCCTCGAACGAGGGGGCATTGCTGACATCGACCACGACGGCGGCATCAGTCAGCGCTTGTGCCAGGCCGGCGCCAGTCAGCGCATCGATGCCGGTGCTCGGTGAAGCCCCGTCACCTGCCGCACACAGCAAAAGCGCGCTGGTCCTGGAGATGCTCCGCCGCGAGAGCGGCGCGACGCTGGATGAACTGATCAGCGCCACCAACTGGCTGCCGCACACCACGCGAGCCGCGCTGACCGGCCTGCGCAAGAAAGGCAACGCGATCGACAGGCGCAAGCGCGGCGAGGTCACCTGCTATCATCTGGGGAACCAGGCCTGATGAAGCTGGACGCGCAGATCGCTGCCTTGGCAGCAATGAAGCCGACCGAGCTCAAGGCGGAGTGGCGGACGGTGCACGGGGCTGAGCCCCCGCGCATCGCCGCCAGCCTGCTGGCCCGCGCCCTGGCGCATGATCTGCAATGCGCCGCCCAGGGCGGCCTCGGTGAGCGGGTGCGGGTGCGCCTTCCTGGTGCGGGAGTGGCGCGCGCTGCGTCCGCACCCAAGCTGACCCCAGGAACGCAGCTGGTGCGCGAATGGGGCGGAACCAGCCATCATGTGTTGATGGAGGAAAATGGCCGCTGCAGCTATAAGGGCAAGAGCTTCACCTCCTTGTCTGCCGTGGCCCGCCACATCACGGGCGCGCACTGGTCGGGCCCGCGCTTCTTCGGGGTGAAGCCATGATCCAGAAGAAGCAGCTGCGCTGCGCGATCTATACGCGCAAGTCGACCGAAGAGGGGCTGGATCAGGCCTTCAATAGTTTGGATGCACAGCGCGAGGCCTGCGCCGCCTATGTCCAGAGCCAGAAGAGCGAGGGCTGGACGCTCGTCCCCACGCTCTATGATGATGGCGGCTTCTCGGGCGGCAGCATGGAGCGCCCCGCCCTCGCCCGCCTGATGGCCCATGTTCGCGACGGCAAGGTCGACTGCGCGGCGACTGACAGGATGCGAGCGTAGCGACAATCAAGATGAGAATCGGTTGTTGGGGTGTCGGTGAAGGGCGGAG
>NZ_JAINEZ010000192.1:0-2533 GCF_019873065.1 Sphingobium sp. PNB | reverse complement strand
CTAACCCGGCACCATGAACCCGCCGCGACAATCTGTTCTCATCCTGATAGTCGCTGACCTCTCACCCAGATCGTCGCGCTATACCGCCGCCACGCCCAACCCAATTTCGCAACCAAACCTGTACTTTGAAATCTGTAGAATATACTTCAGGTGCTTCGGTCCTAATCGCATGTTCCCTGGAATTCCGCCGCGCGATCGCTCTCATCGCTTTCAGGAACGTTTCATACTCATCACTTTTTTGCGGCAAGAGAACATTGAAGCGGGTCGGCAGTTTGGATCTGCTGGGCCAGCATCGGTCGACATCGGCTGGAAGGAATGACGGCCGGGGACCGCTAAGGATCATCTCCTCGACTGTGATCAAATCGGTTTCCCGATTGTCGGTTGAGCGCCCTGCTCGCTTCGCTTCGAAATATCGCTCAAGGTTCGTCTTCGGCGGTAACTCGCGACGCCAATTCGCGGCGCGTGAGGCCGACGAAGTGCCAGCGCCAGATTGACATGATGCATCCTCAGCCAAGACCCCCTTCAAGGCATCCGCTAAGGCTCGCTGTAGTTTTGCGTCAGCCCCCGCGGCGTATAATGCTCGCTTTTCATCATTTGAGAGATAGGAATCCACTGCCACCATCAGCGGCCAGGCCGGTCCGAGCGCGGCTGGGCCTGATGCGATGTTCTTGAACTCCTTGGCAAGGAGCAGAAATGCTACAAGATGCATGCCTTGCTTGACGCCTTCGTCAGTGATCCCCGCCCGTTGTTGACGAGCGTCGACGCCATCAAAATAGGTTCTGAGCCCGCGCTCGATATACCTTCCAGGCTTCTGGCGGTCGCGCAGAACGACATACTGATGCTCAGGCCTGAGTTGGAGCCCACTTGCAGCTACGGCTTGCATCCAGATTGCAATGTCAGGCTCGTCGCCGACCAGACCCAGCAGCAGCCGACGTGCAAAGGCCTGGGTCTTTGTTAGGTGCTCCGTTGGCCTGGTCACCAGTTCGAGCAACTGCCTAACCTCCGCCGCTGCTGCCTCTTGCTCCTGCGGCCACATCGCGGCGAAGGCACCCAGGTGCTCCTCCGAGATAAGTTCGTTCAAATCCATGTTGGCCATATGGCCTCCCTATTCGATTACTGGCGGCGCGGCCGACCGGACGAGCGTTGCCCAGTTCATGATCATCTTCGCTTGAGCGAACGGAAACCTTTCTCAGTAGCAGAGCCATGCAGGCACATTTCCGGCGCCCACATGCTCAGCCGCACTCGTCGGCAGGTGACAAACCTTCGTTTGCACCGTGCAGATGGTGTCAAAGTGAAAAGAGGGATGTTGGCGGCGGTGACAAACCTTCAAGATTTGAGGTGCCAAATCCATGCGGTTTCGAGTGCCAACATTTAGGCGCAATACCGCAAAAATGTGGAAGCCAACATTTTTGCATGTAGGTGACCGCCGCCCTTGGGGCGACGGTCACGAATGAAGGCTGCGCCTTCAGGTCCTCCAGCATCGGCGTGAGACCGATACCTCCGGAAGGCAAGCGATCAGTCATTGGACAAATGCCTAGAAAGCAGATTCTTTATAGTATCCGCAATTACCGCCCGATCGTCGGCATCCAGCGTGGAGAGCTTATATGTTGTGATCCCATGCTCATCGAACATGCTTTCGATGAATTCACGGGATCCCTCATACAATCCTGCACTCTTGTACCGTGTATCTATTTGCTCTTTATTTTTCTCCCGAGCTTCCATCACGAACTTAAGTTCAGTCATGTCGGCATAAAGAGCCAAATAGATCTCGTTTGCAGCAACAGCTGCCTTCTTATATTTGTCCAGGTTGTTGACAACATTCCGCTTAAGGACGAGTTCACGGTGCCCCAAGCTGGTGGAATTAAGCCTCGGGTTTTTGTAAACGGTACGGAAATAGTCGGGTGAACCAGCAAGTACCGAAAGTAGTTCGTCCTCCAGTTTCTTCAGATCTGCCTGACGATTTTCCAGAACGTATTTGAAATAATTGGTACCACTGTCACCCCTGAACGAGCATAGGTCGTAATCCATCGAATCCCCTTTCACTTAACCAACCTAGTGAGTTGGCCAGAGCTAGGGAGCGGCCCAGTTCAGGGGCGTATGATTGAAAAATCGAATGCAGCAGTGGCCTCGCCAATCAGTCCATGCCAACTTCCGTCGAAAATATTCACGGCAATTGAAAAAATTGGTGGCGGCAAGGGAAAACGCAACGACGAACAGGCCGAAAATCAGCCGGAGAAATGCCATAAGTGCGGAAATTATCGCGCTCATACGTCTGAAATATATGCTGTCGAAAAGCGCATCAAACGATAATTGAGAAATCGCGGTTAATAGATGTTAAATATTTTTTCCATTGTTATTATGTCCTGGATGTTCGAAGTCGCGTCTTCAATGCGCTTCACGCGCTGATGGCCGCGACATAGCTTTGCGAATTGGGTGGTGCGCGGATCAATTGTGGAGCGGCGTGCAAAATTGACCCCCTTAGCGGGGTGATCGGCGTCTAAAATTGACCCCCATCATTCCAGAGTGTGAGGCG
>NZ_JAINEZ010000191.1:0-2562 GCF_019873065.1 Sphingobium sp. PNB | reverse complement strand
TGTGGAGCGGCGTGCAAAATTGACCCCCTTAGCGGGGTGATCGGCGTCTAAAATTGACCCCCATCATTCCAGAGTGTGAGGCGTCGCGGCTTGGACTTCCATGCGGCGAGGATGGGGATGTTGATTGTGGAGACTATTGCCAAGATTCGCAGGGAGCACAGGGAAGGTAAGCCGATCAAAGAGATCGCGCGTGATTTACGGTTGTCGCGCAACACGGTGCGCAAGGCGATCCGTGCGCCGGAGGCGGATTTCAGCTACGAACGCAAGGAGCAGCCTCGACCGCAGACCGGGCCATTTCGCGAACGGCTGGACGAGTTGTTGGTGCAGAACGAGGAACGGCCCCGGCGTGATCGGCTACGGCTGACACGGATACATGATCTTCTGGAGCGTGAGGGTTTCACCGGCTCCTACGATGCGGTTCGGCGCTATGCAGCACGCTGGAAGCGCGAACGCCGGACCGACGGTGGCGATATGAGCAAGGTGTTCATCCCGCTCATGTTCCGGCCGGGCGAGGCCTATCAGTTCGACTGGAGCCACGAGGACGTGGAGATCGCCGGCAAGCCGATGCGGGTGAAGGTGGCTCATATGCGGTTGTGTTGGTCGCGGGCGCCGTATGTGCGGGCCTATCCGCGCGAGACCCAGGAGATGCTCTTTGACGCGCATGCCCGGGGCTTTGCCTTTTTTGGCGGGGTGCCGACGCGCGGCATTTACGACAACATGAAGACCGCGGTGACGAGCGTGTTCACCGGCAAGGAGCGGGTGTTCAACCGGCGCTTCCTGATCATGACGGATCATTATGGCGTCGAGCCTGTGGCTTGCAGCCCGGCGGCAGGCTGGGAGAAGGGACAGGTCGAGAACCAGGTCCAGACCAGCCGGGAGCGGCTGTTCAAGCCCCGGTTGCGCTTTGCCAGCCTCGAAGAGCTGAACGCCTGGCTGGAGGCCGAGTGCCGACGGTGGGCCGAGCGTTATGCCCCTCCAGATCTGGAAGACATGACCATTGCGCAGGCGCTGGAGATGGAACGATCCTCGCTGCAGTCATTGGCCACGCCCTTTGACGGCTTCTTCGAGAGCGAACATGTGGCGAGCGCAACCTGCCTGGTGAGCTTCGATCGCAACCGATACTCGGTCATGGCGAGTGCGGCCCGGGAGGCGGTGCAACTGCGCGCCTATGCCGACAGGATCGTTATCCGTTGTGCAGGCCAAGCGGTTGCCGAGCATGCTCGCGTGTTCGGCCGCAACCAGACGGCGTTCAACCCTTGGCATTATCTGCCGGTCCTGATCCGCAAGCCAGGAGCATTGCGCAACGGCGCTCCCTTCCAGGACTGGGATCTTCCGCCGGCCCTGGCCCAACTGCGCCGCAAGCTGGGTAAAAGCGATGATGCAGACCGACGCTTTGTCCGGGTGCTGGCAGCAGTGCCCGAAGATGGGCTGGAGGCGGTCGAAGCTGCCGTGCGCGAAGCTATGATGGCGGGTACGGCCAATGACGAAGTGATCCTCAACATCCTGTCGCGCCGACGCGAACCCCAACCCACCCAGGCCATCAGCGTCCTGGTCGATCTGAAGCTCAAGCATCCGCCCATCGCCGACTGCGCGCGTTATGACATGGTGCGAGGCCTCGATGCAGCGGCATGAGATGTTGGCAGCCCTGAAGGGGCTGGGCCTAAAGGGCATGATCGCCGCGTTCGACGATGCCGTTACCAACGGCGTCCGTCGTGACCGGACCGCCATGGAGATGCTGGGTGACCTGCTCCGCGCTGAAGGCGCGCATCGAGAAGCCGCTTCGATCCGATACCGCATGACTGCGGCCAGGCTGCCGGCCATCAAGGATCTCGACGGCTTTGTGTTCGCCGACACGCCGATCAACGAAAGCCTGGTGCGTTCGCTCCATGCCGGTTCCTTCCTGCCGGAAAGGCGCAATATCGTGCTGGTTGGTGGCACCGGCACCGGCAAGACACATCTCGCGCTTGCCATCGCCGCTGCCGTGGTTCGTGCCGGGTCCAGAGGACGGTTCTTCAATACTGTCGACCTGGTCAATCGCCTGGAGGAGGAAACCCGCCAGGCCAAGGCTGGCAACCTGGCCGCCCAGATGGCCCGCCTGGACGTCGTGGTGCTGGACGAACTCGGGTATCTGCCGTTCGCCCGTTCAGGAGGGCAGATGCTGTTCCATCTGATCAGCAAACTCTACGAAAAGACCTCGGTGATCATCACCACCAATCTCGCCTTCGGCGAATGGCCCAGCGTCTTCCAGGATGCCAAAATGACGACGGCGCTGCTGGACCGCGTCACGCACCATTGCGACATCATCGAGACCGGCAACGACAGCTGGCGGTTCAAAAACCGAAGCTGAGACGGCAAAAACCCCTTCCCCCGGACCCCCATCCCCGGCGGTTACCCCGGTGGGTCCACAGGTACCTCCCGCGGACGCCGCCGCCAGCGCTCCTGACGGCGCGCGGCGGCGTCCGCGGGTCCCTCCTATGGACTACCGGGATAACCGCCGACACTCACGAAAAGGGGGTCAATGTTGGGCGCCGATAAGGGGTCAACTTTGCGCGCCGGTTGACA
>NZ_JAINEZ010000190.1:0-2570 GCF_019873065.1 Sphingobium sp. PNB | reverse complement strand
AAGGATAGTGCGCCGTTGCGGCGCTGAAATGGAGTATCAGTGATGATGAGGTAAGTTGAGAATGCCTCTGCTCGCCGGACTAACCTCGGGCCTCACAAGGTCTGAAATCCCGAAAGGGACGGGGAACAATAGCATGTTCGGAAAAGGCCAGATGCGTCTTAGTCGCAAATGGAGGCGATGACGGTCAGGGCAAGGTGCGTATGGTGAAGGCTACACTGCTTAAATCCCAGTCTGCAGCAATCTATATAGCGATACTGGCGAAAGCGACTGTCACGCCAGGTCCGGATGATGACAGCGGTCTCATGTCTTGGCCGCCTGTTTCTCAGCCCATCCGGTGCGCCTCTCGTCGAGGGGTTTAGTGGACGAACGGGACACCTAACCGCGCCGCATCTCCATTCAGCGTAACTACGGGATGCCCTAAACAGGCGGCTTCTGCCGGCCTGCATGGGTACGGAGCCGCCATATTACTCAAATGCCCGGGGTAATGCCCGGGACATCGACCTCTTCGGAGGCGGCGGTGCAACTGTATAAGGTCTCGAGCGATCGGGCCGAAAGCGGGGAAGACCGGGGGAAGGGCGGCAGCTGTGATTCTTCAACCACCGATCATGGGGTGTGCTGATGCTGCCAGAAACTGTGAAAGGCCGGTTGGAGGCCATTCCGGCGCTCGTTGCGTCGGGCAAAAGGGTGAATGGACTCTATCGTCTGATGGGGTCTCGCCTCCTTTGGGAGGAGGGGCTCCAGAAGATCGGATCCAACAAGGGTGCGATGACGCCGGGTATTGACGGCGAGACCTTCGCGGACTTCGGACCGGAAGACCTCGACCCGATTATCGCCAGCGTGACGGCAGGGACCTATGATCCCAAACCAGTGCGTCGGGTGTTTATCCCGAAAGGCAAGGGCAAACGGCGTCCGCTGGGCATTCCCACGCGCGACGACCGCCTCGTTCAGGAAGTGGCGCGGCAACTGCTCGAACGGATCTATGAACCGGTGTTCTCGAACGCCTCCCATGGATTCCGGCCGGGCCGGTCGTGTCATACGGCGCTTGAACACGTCAAAGCCGTATGGACGGGGGTGAAATGGCTCGTAGATGTGGATGTCGCGGGGTTCTTCGAGAACATCGACCACGACATCCTCCTGCGGCTGTTGCGGAAAAGGATCGATGACGAGAAATTCATCGGCTTGATCGGCAGCATGCTTAAGGCGGGTGTTATGGAAGACCGGGTTCACACCCGGACCTACAGCGGCACTCCGCAGGGCGGTATCGTCTCTCCAATCTTGGCCAACATCTACCTCCATGAACTCGATATGTTCATGGCGGAACGGATCGCGGCTTTCGAGAGGGGGAAGGTCCGTGCCACGAACCCGGAATATGGGCGACTGGCTGGGCGCATCCAGAAACAACGGAAGCGCGTCACCATGCTGCGGGCCAAAGACAATGTCGACGAGGTGAAGGTTGCGGCCTCCTTGGCCAAAATCCAAACCTTACTGCCGCAAAAGCGGTCCATCCCGTCGAGAGACGCGATGGACCCCGGTTATCGCCGACTTCGTTACTGTCGCTACGCGGACGACTTCATGATTGGGGTTATCGGTAGCAAGGAGGATGCACGAAGCGTGTTCGCCGAAGTCAGGGCATTCCTGACCGAGGCGCTGGCGCTCACGGTGTCCGAGGAGAAAAGCGGTATCCGCAAGGCGAGCGATGGAGCCGCCTTCCTTGGATATGAGGTCCGCACATATACGACACGCCAACGGGTTGTCCGGAGCCGACAAGGTTCCGTCAGCTTCCTTCGTAGGCCGCCGTCGGAAGTGATGCAGCTGCATGTCCCTTGGGAGAAGGTCCACGCGTTCGCTTCTGCAAAAGGTTATGGTGATCTGTCGGTGTTGAAGCCGCGTCATCGTAGCCTGCTGCTCAGCTGCAGCGACGTTGAGATCGTCCTAGCTTACAACGCCGAATTGCGGGGTTTTGCGAACTACTATGCTCTCGCCAAGGATGTGAGCTTCAAGCTGAACAGGCTTGAGTTTCTCCAGCGGTGGAGCTTGTTCAAGACCTTGGCCAGCAAGCACAAAACCAATGTGCGAGCGGTCGTGGCCCGCATGAGGACGGGGCAGGAATTCACCATCGGCTACGACGTCGATGGCCAGCCCCGATCGGTCAAAGTCTGGAAACTGGCTCATCTGAAACGTGATCCGGCCACCTCGTCCAGGATTGATATCCAGCCTTGGACGCAGGTGTTCACCCACTCACGTACGGACTGGGTTGATCGTCAGAATGCCAAGCAATGCGAGGCTTGCGGTCGATCCGATGTTCCGTGTCAGGTGCACCATATCCGGGGGATGGCCGATGTTTCGCACCGCGGTTTTGTCGTGAGAATGAAGGTGGCACGCGCCCGCAGGACGGTGGTCCTGTGCGAGCAATGCCACTGGGATACTCACAGAGGCCGCCTGCCCGATCTACGGCAAAGTGATGGTTCGTCACAGTGGAGAGCCGCATGCGGTGAAAGCTGCACGTGCGGTTCGGCGGGGGGATCAGGGCTGACTCCATGAGCAGCACCAATCCTACCCGACTGAGCGAA
>NZ_JAINEZ010000189.1:0-2697 GCF_019873065.1 Sphingobium sp. PNB | reverse complement strand
CCGCCGCGCTGTTGCCCTGCCCCGTCGCGCCGTCGGCCGCGCCCTTCTTCGCCATCTTGCCGATGTCGGCGGACGCCATCTGCTGGCTGTCCAGCACCAGGAACGGCAGCGGCGAGGGCTGCTGCTCGGTCGGCTTCACCACGGGACGGTCGCGCTTGACCACCGGCTGCTGCACCTGCCGCCGCGCCGATTTCTCCTGCTTCTTCTTCTCGCTCTTCTCGGCCTTGCTCTGCGCCTTCTCCGCCTTGGGCGCGGGCGCCATCTCGAACGTCACCGGATTGCGCAGGTCCGGCAGCCGGATCACCGGATCGGGCGCCAGCGTCAGCAACGCCAGCAGCAGCAGCGCGTTGAACAGCAGCGCCAGCAGCAATCCGCCGCCGCGCTCGCGCCATTGGGAGGGAAGGGATAAGGTCAAATTCACTCGGATGCGCCGGGCCGGACTCATAAGGGGTCATGCCCAGACGCCGCCGCGCCGTCAACGCCGTGGCGTCAACAGATATCCTCCTCCCGGACGACAGGACGGCTTTCCCGGGTCGCCCGCATCCGGCTGACCCTGTCGTCCGGGTCCGACGTCAGCACGACATGATCCTCATGCACCTCCAGCAGCACGCCGGCAAAGGGCATGCCCTCCAGACTGCCCGTCACCCGGTAGCTGACCGAATCCCCAACCTTGAACGTCGCGGGATCGGTATTGAACTCAAAGGGACAGGCGCCCTCTCCCATGCCAAGCATATGCGTCTCCTACACGGCAAAGCTAGCGTGGCGACGCGGCACCGATCAAGGCCCCTGTCGCTTCCATCACAAGGGCGTTACAGGCCGGCCATGGACATACGCCTCGCCCGCCCGTCGGACCTCCCCCGTCTCCACCCGATCATAGAGCGCGCCTATCGCGGCGACACCGCCCGGCAAAGCTGGGCCATAGAGACCGCCCCGCCCGCCACCGCCCGCACCAGCATCGCCGCGCTGGAGGCGATCCTCGCCGACCCCGCCGAACGCCTGCTGGTCGCGCCAGACCCGGACGACGCTCCCATCGGCTGCGTCCATATCTCCGACCGGGGCGACGGCCGTGCCTGTCTCGGCCTGCTCTGCGTCGATCCCGCGCTCCAGTCGGGGGGCCTCGGCCACCGCCTCATCGCCGCCGCCGAACAGCTCGCCGCGACCGCCTTCGGTACCCGGCGGATGGAAATGACCGTCATCTCCACCCACGACAATCTCATCCGATATTATCGAAGACGCGGCTACCGACCGACGGGAGAGACACGCCCCTATCCCGTACCGCTCGATCCGCCGCAGCAGATGGTCGTCCTGGCAAAAGCACTGGCGGCCCGAAAGCAGTTGGGCTAGGGCCTCAACCCGATGCTCACCAAGCTCTACCAATGGACGCTGGCGAAAGCCGCCCACGCCCACGCCGAACGCTGGCTCTTCGCCATCAGCTTCATGGAAAGCAGCTTCTTCCCGATCCCGCCGCACCCGCTGCTGGGCCTGATGTGCCTCGCCCGCCCGGAACGCGCGATCCGCTTCGGGCTGATCTGCACCATCGCCTCGGTGCTGGGCGGGCTGTTCGGCTATGCCATCGGCCATTTCCTCTATGAAACGGTCGGGCAGCAGATATTGCACGCCCTCGGCCTCGCCGCGAAATTCCCCGTCGCCGCCTGCTATCTGCGCGATTACGGGGCGGAGATCATCCTGATCAAGGGCGCGACGCCGATCCCGTTCAAGCTCATCACGATCACGGCGGGCTTCATCGGCCTCTCCCTCTTCACCTTCCTCTGGGCCAGCGTGCTCAGCCGCGCCTTCCAGTTCATGCTGGTGGGCTTCCTGTTCTGGAAGTTCGGCCGCCCGATCAAGGCGTTTATCGAAAAATATCTGGGCCTGCTCTCCGCCGGCTTCCTGGTCCTGCTGGTCGGCGGCTTCATCGCGGCCTCCGCCCTGTCCGGCGGCGGGGACAAGAGCGACAAGTGCAGCCACGCCACCATGGCCACCCTGCACTGATCCGCACCGGCATGAAGGACATTCCGGCCCGCTTTCCGAAGCTCACCGCCCTGCTCGCCGGATTCGCGGCGGCCACCGGCTTCGAACCGCTGAAGCTCTGGCCTGTCACCCTCGCCTGCTTCGCGCTGCTCATCCTCCTGATCGAACAGGCTCCCGACCGCCGCAGCGCCTTCGCACGCGGCTGGCTGTTCGGCGTCGGCCATTTCACCCTGGGCCTCAACTGGATCGCCCACGCCTTCACCTTCCAGGACGCGATGCCCCACTGGTTCGGCTACGGCGCGGTGGTCCTCCTGTCGCTGTATCTTGCGGTTTATCCGGGCCTGGCGACTCTGGCGGCCCGGTGGCTGTACCATCTACAGAACAACGTGCTCCTGCGAAGGCACTGGAACGAGACAAGCGGCTCGCGACAGCCCAGTCCCGCCGTCAGAACTGGACTCCTGCCCCCGCAGGAGCACGCCACACTTCCTTTCACCCTCCTCTTCGCCGCCTGCTGGCTGGCCTCGGAATATCTCCGCGCCACCCTCTTCACCGGCTTCGCGTGGAACCCGCTGGGCGTCACCCTCCTCCCCACCGGCATGGCGATCGCCGCCACCCTGATCGGCACCTACGGCCTCGGCGCGCTCGCCATACTGGCGTCGGGCGCGCTCCTCCTCGCCCTCCGCCGCCAGTTCCGCCCCGCCGCCGCGCTCATTACACCCCTCTTCG
>NZ_JAINEZ010000188.1:0-2719 GCF_019873065.1 Sphingobium sp. PNB | reverse complement strand
CTAGGATGCCGGGCGGGAAGCGGCAAGGGCGGGCGGCCCTTGCACCGTTGCTCCTTCTATGAGAACAAAAGGCGAATCATGCAAGGAGTAAAGGCCATGTTCTCGGGGCGGTGCCAATGCGGGGCGATCCATTACGAAGCGCAGGGCGAGCCGGCCTATAGCGCGCTGTGCCATTGTTCGGATTGCCGGAAAAGCGCGGGCGCGCCGATGGTGGGCTGGGCCCTGTTCCCTGAAGAACAGGTGACGGTGACGGGTCGGCCGGTGGCATACCGATCCTCCGACAATGTGACGCGGGAATTTTGCGGAACCTGCGGTACGGGCCTTTTCTACCGCAATGCCGCCGTGTTCCCCGGCATGATCGACATCCAGACCGGAACGCTGGACGATCAGTCGAACCTGCCGCCAGCCATCCACGTTCAATTTGCCGAGGCCGCGCCATGGATGGAGGGCGCGCATCAACTACCCAAGTTCCAGCGCTACCCCGAGGCCTGAGGCCGACAGGCAGGATCGTCTGGCGGCGCATCCGCAACGGCTCGTCGCCCGGGCCGGAACGCAGGCATCGTGCATCCGGTTCTTTGTTCAGCCCAAACGGCAGAACGGGGCGAGAACAAAGGAAAGGATGATCCCGATGAAATCGATCCTGTTGGCAGGTGCGGCCATATTGGCCTTCGGCACCGGCGTTACCGGCATTGCGATCGCGCAGGACATGCCGGCTTCGGCGCAGCCGCCCGTCGCCGATACGCCGCCTCCGCCCGACCAGGGCGCGACGCCTGCGACGCCGGCGACCCCCGCCGAACCGGGAGCGACGCCAGCCAGCCCGGCCACTCCGGCGACGCCCGCGACACCGCCCCCAGCCGCCGATCCCAATGCGGGGCAGCCGACCGGAGCCGTGCCGCCGGACACGGGCATGCAACCGGCTCCTGCCGGCGTTCCGCGTGATCCGTCCGCTCCCGTCGGAACCTCAGCCAATCCCGCGACCGTGGGTGGTAATATGACGCCGCCGCCGACCGAGCAGAAGGATTATCCGCTGTGCAGCAGGACCGTGCAGGATAGCTGCATCAACCGGAGCGAAGCGCCCAAATCCATGCGCAAGCGGCGTTGATGCTTGCAAGACCGGGCATGGCGGCGATCATGGCCGCCAGCCCGGTCCGGTCGCGCGCCGCCGGTCAAGCTGTGCCGGTCGAGCACCGTCAGCAAGGTCGCCGGGGCTGCTCCCGATATGCCGGGTCGCAGGCTGGGTGCAATGCGCAGCCGTGGCGATGGCCCATGGTCATGTCCGTCGCGCCATCACTTCACCCAATCCGCCTGGACTATTCGGCGCGCTCCGTTGCGCGCAGCAGCGTCAGTCGGGCCTTGCCCACGTCACGGGTCGTCTCCACGGTAAAGCCCTTTACCGCCACATCCTCGCGCCGGTCGGTTTCGATGCTGATCCAGCTTGCGGGGCCGGTCCAGCCCAGGCGGCTCAGCTTGTCCAGCGCCACCATGCCAGCGCCGCTCTGATAAGGCGGATCCATGAAGATGAGGTCGAGCGGCTCGCTTGCCGGACCCAGCGACAGGACGCTGCTCTGGCGGATGTCGGGGCGGATGCCCAGCCTGTCGCCATTGGCTCGGATCGCGTCCAGCGCCGCGCGGTCCTGTTCCACGAAGATGCAGCTTGCCGCGCCGCGCGAGAGCGCTTCGAACCCCAGAGCGCCCGAGCCCGCGAAGAAATCGCCAACGCTCAGCCCCTCGAAGGAGCCGATCCGGCTCAGCAGCATGGAAAACAGGGTTTCCCGGGTGCGGTCCGCCGTAGGGCGTGTTGCGTCGCCCTTGGGGGCGGTAAGGGGGCGACCCCGCCATTGGCCTGCAATTATTCTCATGGGCTGGCTCGTTCCAGAAAAGAAGGGCCCCTCGACAGGCTCAGGGCGAACGGAGGGGGTCAGGGTTTCCCAAGGCTCTTGCGGAAGACGACCAGATCGTGCTGCCGCACTTCCTCGACCGCGCCGGATGCCAGCTCGCCCAGATGGAAGGGGCCATAGCTGGTGCGGATCAACCGGTTCACCTGAAGCCCCAGATGTTCGAGCACGCGGCGGACTTCGCGGTTCTTGCCTTCGGTCAGCGTCATTTCGATCCACTGGTTGCGGCCGGTGCGGCGTTCCAGATTGGCCTCGATCCGGCCATAGCGTATGCCGTCTATCTCCAGCCCGTCGAACAGGTCCTCCAGCTGGTTCTGACTGACTTCACCGAAGGCGCGGGCGCGGTAAGTGCGCGGGACGCCGGTGGAGGGCAGCTCCATCTGCCGCTTGAACTCCCCATCGGTGGTGAGCAGCAGCAGGCCTTCGGTCGTCATGTCGAGCCGGCCGATCGGCATGACGCGCGGCAGGTCGGCGGGCATCTTGTCATAAATGGTCGGACGGCCGCGGGGGTCGCGTTCGGTCGTCAGGAAACCCGCCGGTTTGTGGAAGAGGAACAGGCGTGCAGGTGCCGGTGCGGCGACCGGATTCCCGTCGACCGCGACGCCGTGCAGCGACGTGAGGAGGGTGGCGGGGGTCGACACCGCTTCGCCGTCGAGCGTGATCCGCCCCTCCTCGATCATCCGCTCGATCTCCCGCCGGGAGGCGACGCCTGCGCGGGCGAGCAATTTGGCGATGCGCTGTGGTTCGTTCTTGCCGCTTGCGGCGGCGGCAGCGCGGGCAGGATGGGGATTGGCGGGCTTTGCGGGCGCCGTCCTGGTCTTCTT
>NZ_JAINEZ010000187.1:0-2756 GCF_019873065.1 Sphingobium sp. PNB | reverse complement strand
GTACGCATCCGGTGAGGACCGCGGCTACTGACGGTTTGCTGGGGGATTTGGCATCTTACTTGCCGAGGAAGGCCTCGACGCCTTCTTGAGCGAGCGCATCGCGGAATGCAGCATCGGCATCGCGGTCGGTGGGGAATAGATTGTCCCAGACCGTCGAGGTGCCGTGCTCGTTGACGACCTCGAGGGACCAACCACGTTCGGTGGCGAGCCGCACGATGTTGATGGTCAGCCGTACGCCCGCCTGTTCGATGGACCGGCAGAGAGAGGATTCAATCAGTTCGGGTTGCGGGTCAAATTCCATGCCGTGATGCTATGAGATCACGGCTCCAGCTTCAACGCTGTTGGTTTCCAATTCCATGGGAGCAGATCGCCAAGCCGATTAGCCGGATGACCGGCGATGCGGGCAAGGACGTCGGCGAGCCAAGCCTGGGGATCGAGGTCGTTGAGGCGACAGCTTTGAATGAGTGAAAACATGATGGCGGCGCGCTGACCGCCGCGATCGGAGCCGCAAAATAGCCATGCTTTCCGCCCGAGTGGCACACAGCGTAGCGCCCGTTCCGCTGCGTTGTTCGTGAGGCATACCCTGCCATCGACGAGGAAGCGGGTGAAGGAGTCCCAGCGCCGGAGCATATAGTTGATAGCCTTGGCGAGATCATGGTTACGCGACAGCTTGGCGAGTTGGGCGTTCAACCAGTCGTGCAGTTCGGCGATCAGTGGCGCGCTCAACTCCTCACGGGCGGCAAGCCGCTCCGCTGGTGTCTTGCCGTTGACACCGCGCTCAACGTCGAACAGGGCGTCCAGCTTCTGTACCGCCTCCAGCGCAATCGGATAGATCGGGCCAGTCCGCTCGCCGCGGCTCTTCTTGCGCGCAGCGCCCTCGACGTCAGCAAGTTCGAAGAACTTCCTGCGCGCGTGAGCAAAGCATCCTGCCTCCAGGATGAGACCAGGCTGGCGGTTGGGAGCATACAGCTCGAAATAGCCCGCATAGGCATCAGCCTGCAGAATCCCGGACCAGGACGCGAGGTGCGCCTGGGGATGTTCCCCGCGCCGGTCGCGCGAATAATAGAAAACCACCGCCGGCGGATCGGCGCCGCCGAACGGGCGGTCATCCCGGACATAATCCCATAATCTACCGGTATCGGTCTTGCCCTTGGCCATGACCGGCACGGTGGTATCGTCGCCATGCACGCGCTCGGCGGCAAAGACATGGGCCTCGATCAGTCGGAAGATGGGCATCAAGGCGAAGGAAGCCGCACCGACCTGATCGGCAAGCGTGGAGACGCTCAATGGCACGCCTTCGCGAGTGAACCGCTCAGCCTGGCGGTTGAGCGGTTGGTGCTGCCCGTACTTCTCGAACAGCAGCATGGCGAGGAAGCTTGGTCCGGCCCAGCCACGCGGCACGACATGGAACGGCGCGGGTGGCTGCGTGATCTTCTCACAGTCACGGCAGGAGAACTTCTCCCGCACGGTCTGGATGACCTTCCAGGCGCGCGGGATCACCTCCAGCGTCTCGGTCACATCCTCGCCCAGCTTCGACAGGCGGACGCCGCCACAGGCCGGGCAGGAACAGGGCGCCGGAACGACGACGCGTTCACGTGGCAAATGGTCGGGAAACGGCTTCCTGACCGGCCTCTTGCGCTCAAATGCTGTGACGTTCGTCGCCTTTGCCGCGGCGGTCTCGGCGGTCAGATCGCCTTCGGCGGCGTCGGCCTCCAGATCTTCGAGCTCAAACTCCATCTGCGCAAGAAGCCGGCGGGTGCGTTCGGCACTGGGGCCGTACTGCTCGCGCCTGAGCTTGGCGATCTGCAACTTGTAGTGCGAGATCAACGCCTCGGTGGCGCTCTCCCGGGCACGGGCATTGGCCAGTTCGGCTTCAGCGCTCGTGGCCCGCTGTTCGGCTTCATCGGCGCGCTGCGCACTGAGCCGTACCAACGCCTTGAGCGCTTCGATATCGTCAGGCAGGGGCGAAACGGCGGCGTCCACAACTTGGATGGAATCATAGAAAACCTCCCGGATGAAGCGGAAAATGCAGCCTTCGCCGAGAAAATCTGCGCCTATCCTGCGCTCTGTGGGCGCCAGCTATATTGCGGGTTCCGCCAGTCCACTCCGTCGAGCAGACAGGCCAGCTGTGAGCTCGTCAGCGACACCACGCCGTCCTTCGCGGCGGGCCAAATGAACTTCCCTCGTTCCAATCGCTTCGAATATAACGACATCCCGAGGCCGTCGTGCCAGATTATCTTCACAAGCGCCCCGCTGCGCCCGCGAAAGACCCAAAGATCGCCGGCAAATGGGTCTCGCGAGAAGCTCTGCTGCACCATTGCTGCCAAGCTCTGCATGCCGCGCCGCATATCTGTGTGGCCCATCGCAATCCACACCCGCGCGCCAGCTGGGATCATCGCAGGGCCTTGAGCGCTGCCGACACCAAGGCAGCTGGTGCCGACGCAGATATGCTCACGCGCCCTTTGCCACCCAGATCCACGATGATCACCGGCATTGCGGCCTGGTGCGCATTCTGCTGTTCGCCATCGTCAACCACCGCCTCGGCGAACTCCGTCAGGGCGGGCGGCTGCCGCAGCTTGTTGCGCCACGTGTAAATGCGCGCCGTGGAAATATCGTGCCGCCGCGCCACAGCCAAAACGCTGGCCCCAGGCGCAAAGGCTTCTGCCAAAATCTGGAGCCGTTCCTCGTCGCTCCAGCGCCGCCGCCGTTCCGGCCCGGTCATCACCGTGATCTGCCGCATCCACTGCTCCTAAGCG
>NZ_JAINEZ010000186.1:0-2784 GCF_019873065.1 Sphingobium sp. PNB | reverse complement strand
TGCGCGGCGACATTTACGATGGCCGGTTCAGCGGCAACTATGATGGCCGGTAGGATCGGTTGTCTGGCCTGATCGCAGGGAGGGGCGGAGCCCCGACCGGAGAGCAGGCCAGACAACCGATGGCGATCTTTTCTCCCCTGGGCGGGAGTGCGGATCGGGCTGCGGCGAGCGGTGGTATCGGAACACTCATCGAACATTGAAGCGATGGGTTGCGATGCCGGGCCACCACCTTTCCGATCAGCAGGTATTTCTTTTCATGGTTGAACGTCGCCATCACACCCAGTCCGTTGCGGCCGCCAAGGCCGGTATTAGCGAGCGTAGCGCACGCCGGATCGAGAACGATCCGCGCTTGCCTTCCCAGAAGAAGCAGGGACGCCATTGGCGCACCCGCGCCGATCCTCTTGAGCCTTTCTGGCCCCGTATCGAGGAGTTGCTCAAGATCGACGGCATTCTCGCCGTCACCATCTTCGAGACGCTACAGGACGAGTTTGGCGAAGAGGCCGTTCCCGACAGGATCAGGCGCACGCTCGAACGTCGGATTGCCCGCTGGCGGGCGCTGCATGGCGAGGAGAAGGAGATATTCTTCCCGCAGCGCCACGAGAGCGGGCGGCAGGGCCTATCGGATTTCACGGTCTGCGACGACCTGAAGGTCACCATCACCGGCGAGCCTTTCGCCCACCGGCTCTATCATTTCCGCCTGGCCTGCAGTGGCTGGGAGCATGCCGCTGTCGTACTGGGGGGCGAGAGCTTTGCCGCCCTGTCCGAGCATCTGCAGGATGCGCTGTGGAAGCTGGGCGGCGTCCCGGTCGAGCACCGCAGCGATTCCCTGTCCGCTGCCTACAAGAACCTCGACGCCGATGCGCAGCGGGATTTCACCCGCAGCTACGACGACCTTTGCCGTCATTACGGCATGATCGCGACCCGCAACAACCGCGGCGAGGCCCACGAGAACGGCTCGATCGAAGGCCCTCATGGCCATCTCAAGCGACGCCTCGACCAAGCCCTGCGTCGCCGGGGCAGCCGGGACTTCGACAGCCTCGGCGCCTGGCGCGATTTTGTAGAAGCCGAAGTCGCCAAGCAGAACCGCCGCAAGGCCAGGCTCGTCGACGAGGAACGCCGCCTGCTGGGACGCCTGCCAGCACACCGCACCACAGACTTTGCCATGATCGCGGTTGATGTCAGCCGTAACGGCACCGTTCCTATCGACAGGGTCATCTATTCGGTCCCCTCCCGCCTGGTCGGTCGTCGGCTGCACGCCCATCTCTTCGATGACCGCATCGATCTATTCCTCGGCCCCGACAAGGTGATGACCACCCCACGGGTCCGTATGCCGCATCCCCAAAGAGGCCACCAGATCGATTTTCGCCACATGATCGCCAACCTGAGGCGCAAGCCCGGGGCATTGCGGAACCTGGTATACCGCGACGCCCTGTTCCCCGCCCACGCCTACAGGCGGGCATGGCAAGCCTTCGACGACCAGCTTGATGCCCACCAAGCCTGCCGTGACACCGTCGCCCTGCTCGATATCGCGGCAAGAGGAGATTGTGTCGACGCGCTGGCTCTGCGCATCGACGCGGCACTCGATGCTGGTCGTCTCCCCGATGTCACCGCGCTCAGGCAGGAGTTTCTTCCGACCCTTCGAGCCAGGCACGAGGTGACGATCCCACCACCGGATCCGCGCGGATATAACAGCCTGCTTACCAGCATGGAGTTGCGCTGATGACCCGGACCAAGGATCAAGCCGCAGCCGTGCTGCCCACCATGCTCAAGGCCCTGCGCCTGCCCAGCATCAACCGCAACTGGAAGCGGCTTACCGATACCGCCGATCGGGATGGATGGCCTGCTGTTCAACTGCTCGCCTCGCTTCTCGAGATCGAGATGGCCGAACGCACCACGCGGCGTATCCAGCGGCATCGGGACCAGTCCGGCCTGTCAGCAGGCAAGACCTTCGCCACCTTCGATTTCGACGCTGCCCCTGGTGTGCGCAAACCCCATCTGCTCTCGCTCGCAACAGGCGATGGTTGGATCGACAATGGGGGCAACCTGTTGTTCTTCGGACAGTCGGGCACCGGCAAGACGCACGCCATCTCGGCGATCAGCCATACGCTTATCGATACTGGGCGCCGGGTCCTGTTCTGCTCCACCACCGATATGGTCCAGAAACTTCAGGCTGCGCGCCGCGATCTCAGTCTGCCCTCCATGCTCGACAAACTCGACAAGTACGACCTCATCGTGCTCGACGATCTGTCCTATGTCCGCAAGGATCAGGTCGAGACCAGCGCCCTGTTCGAGCTCATCGCCCATCGCTACGAGCGCCATTCGATCGCGATCACCGCCAACCAGCCATTTTCCGCTTGGGACAACGTTTTTCCAGATCCCGCCATGAGTGTCGCCGCCATCGACCGCCTCGTTCACCACTCAACCATCATCGAGATGAACGGCGAGAGCTACCGAAAACGCTCCGCCATCAGTCGCATCGAACCAGCCAATAATCACCCAACCGGCCCGGCATCGGACCGGCCATCGTAATTGTCGCCAACCTCGCGTCCAGGGAGCATTCCGCATAAGGCATTGCGACACCAGGTAATTGTCGCCACCGTCAATTACTCCCGCAATGCCACAGCTGCCTTCACCACCGGCGCCAGCGACAATTACCAACATCCGGTTGCCCAAGGCCCGTTGCCACTACAAGGCTCGCGTGATACCCAAATCCCACCACTCGGTGCGGCCGCTTACCGGCCATCATAATTGACGCCAACCGGCCTCCGTAAATGTCGCCCTACA
>NZ_JAINEZ010000185.1:0-2806 GCF_019873065.1 Sphingobium sp. PNB | reverse complement strand
GTAACCGACCGATTGGCACCGCCTGTCTGATGGCGCAGTGATTTCGTAGAGACGGTCATAGCGACGTCGTTAGCGACGTATCTTGATTGAGGATTACGATGCGGGCGGAGATATTGGGTCGGGAACGTCGCCGGCGGTGGACGGATGAGCAGAAGCTCGAGATCATCGGGGCTGTGGGCGTCAATGGGGCGACGCTGGCGGATGTGGCGCGGCGCCATGATGTGACGCGGCAGCAGATCTACACTTGGCGGCACGATCTGAAGAAGCGCGCTTTGTTGCCAACCCTGGCTGAGCCGGTATTCCTCCCCGTTGGCATGGTCACCGCCGGCAGGAACGCTGAGTTTGCGTACGAGGAGCGGCCGACTACAATGTCGATGGTCGAGTTGCGCTTGGCCCAAGGACGGCATCTTTGCTTCGATAGCGGTATCGATGCCACCACCCTGACCCGGCTCATCCGATCGGTTGAAGCTGCGTGATCGGACCGGGAACTGGTGTACGGGTTTACCTGGCTTGTGGCGTGACGGATATGCGCAAAGGGATTACGGGCCTTGCTCAGTTAGCCGAGACGGTGCTGCGACAGAAGCCAACCGGCGGTGCCGTTTTCGCCTTTCGAGGACGACGTGGTGACAGGGTGAAGTTGCTGTACTGGGACGGCCAGGGATTTTGCCTGTACTACAAAGTTCTGCAGCGCGGCCGTTTTCCCTGGCCCTTGGCGGCGGACGGGACGGTGCGGTTGACGTCGGCGCAGCTGGCTATGCTCTGGGAAGGCATTGACTGGAGACGCCCTGGCTGGGGTGCGCCGCCGGCCCGAGTGGGCTGATTTTCCTTCCCTATCTGCCGGTTTTCGTGGATTTTCCTGGCGCTCGCGGGTAAGCAGGATCATGCTGAGCGCGGCGCAAGATCTTCCCGAAGACCCAGCTTTGCTGAAGGCGATGATCGCCGACTTGCAAGCGCAAAACGCGAAGTTGGCGGCCACAGTCCGGGCGCACGATCTGATGGCCCAGGCCCTGCGTCTGCGCATCGCCAAATTGAAGAAGCAGGTCTTCGGCAAGTCCTCGGAGAAGATCGAACGCGAGATCGAGCAGCTGGAACTCGCGCTGGAGGATATACTGGTCGCCACGGCGCAAAGTGTCGCCGCGCCGCATGAGGCCGACGACGATGAGACGCCCACCCCCGCTGCCAGCACACGCGGCACCTTCCGGCGCCCGCGCGTCGCGCCGGATACGCCACGCGAGCGCAAGGAACTCGACCCGGGCAGCGCCTGTCCCGATTGCGGGGGCGAGTTGCGCCTGGTCGGCGAGGACGTCAGCGAGATCATCGAGATGATCACGGCCAAGCTGAAGGTCATCGAGGTGGCGCGTCCGAAGAAGTCCTGCCGTTGCTGTGAGAAGATGGTGCAGGTGCCGGCCCCGAGCCGCCCGATCCCTGGCAGCATGGCCGGGAGCGGTCTGCTGGCTCACGTGCTCGTCTCGAAGTTCGACGACCATTTGCCGCTGTACCGGCAGAACGAGATCCTCGCCCGCATGGGCGTCGACATTCCCCGCAGCACGTTGGCCGATTGGTGTGGCAGGGCGATGCGAACCCTGCAGCCCCTCATCGAACGGATCGAGACCGCCGTTCTGGCCAGCGACATTATCCATGCCGACGACACACCGATCCGGGTGCTTGACCATGCCAGACGAGCCAAGGGGCTCGGCAAGGGCGTGAAGCAAGGCAGGATCTGGGCCTATGTCTGCGATCAACGGCCGTGGGTCGGCCCGGCGCCGCCGGGTGTTGTTTTTCGCTTCGCTCCCAACTGGAAGGCGGAGCACGTGCAAGATCACCTTCGCAAGGCGGGCGGCATTCTCCAGGCCGACGCCTACAAGGGATATGCCAAGTTGTACGAACCCGGCGTGGACGGCGAACCGCGCTTCCGGGAAGCTGCCTGCTTCGCGCACCTGCGGCGTGACTTCCACGACATCTGGAAAGCGAACAAGTCCCCGATAGCACGCGAGGCGCTCGATCGTATCGGCCAGCTTTACGACATCGAGCGCGAGATCGTCGGCAAGCCCGCCGACGTTCGGCATGCCCTGCGCCAGGAGCATAGCAAGCCCAAGCTCGAGGCATTTCGTGCCTGGGCCGAGCAGCAACTCACCCGCATCCCGACCAAGAGTGACCTGGCCAGTGCCTTTCGATATGGGCTCGGCCGTTGGCATGCATTCTGCCTGTTCGTCGACGATGGACGCGTTGCCATTGATAACAATGCCGCTGAACGCGCCGTGCGCCCCATTGGTCTTGGAAGACGCAACTGGTTGTTCGCCGGTGCCGACGCGGGTGCCGAGACCCTGGCGCGTGCCATGACGATTATCGAAAGCGCCAAGATGAACAGCCTCGACCCGCAGGCGTACATCGCCGATGTGCTCGACCGTATTCACGATCACAAGATCAACCGGCTCGACGAACTGCTGCCCTGGAACTGGGCACCGCTCAGCGCCCCGCAAGCACTGGCCGCCTGATGGCCGCAATCACCCACGTTCGCTCCCTCGACTATGTCGCCAGGATCCTCGACGAGGAGGTGGAGTTGCTAGAAGCCATTGTCTGGAATGATGACAACCTCACATACGGCGCCATCATCAGCGTCTACACTGGCCCAGACGAGGCCATCACCGCGCTAACCGACATTGGCATCGACGAACTGAGTGACATGCTCAGAGATGCACGCCGCTCGACCGAGACCTGGCACGCCTTCCTCGACGACTTCGTCGATGATCCCGAACTTGCCGCCCGCTTCAAGGCTCAGCCGCCGCGGTAACAACCGGGCGGTTAC
>NZ_JAINEZ010000184.1:0-2891 GCF_019873065.1 Sphingobium sp. PNB | reverse complement strand
GCACTCAGCGACCGGCGGCGGAGCAGCCGGTTCACCACCGAAGTTGTAGGTCAGGCCCAGCAGCAGGCTGTGGGTGCGCAGCTTGGTGTCGACCGACGAGCCGGCGGGGCCACCGATGGTGGTGTAGGCCGGGATCAGCTTGATGTCGTCCTGGTTGAAGAAGCGATACTTCAGCGAGACGTCGACATTGTTGGTCAGCGGATAGCGAACGCCAGCCAGCGCCTGCCAGGCGAAGCCGGTGTCGGAATCGTTCACCAGATCGTTGGCCAGCTTGCCGCGCGAAACGCCGACACCGCCGCCGACGAAGCCCTGCAGGCCGTCATCGGGACCGAAGTCCAGCAAGCCGTTCAGCATGAACGACAGAGCCGAAGCCGAACCGCCGAAGCCGCTCTTGTCCAGATCCACCTTGGCGCGCTTGTAAGCGGCCTCGGCCTCCAGACGGAAACCGCCGAAGTCATAACCGATATTGGCGTCACCATCGAAGCCCTTGTGGTAGTCCACGCCGGCAACCGTGTTGCTGGCAGCGCCGCCATTACCGGGGGTGAAGGTGATGTCCTGATCTTCGACGAGAACAACGCCGGAATCGATACCGATATACCAGCTATTGTCACGCGCCAGGGCCGGGGTGGCCAGGGCGCTGGTCGCAAGCACAGCCGCGAGGGCAAGCTTCCGCATCTGAATTCCCCTTTCAAAAGTGTCACGAAGGACTGCTGAAACCCTGTATCGGGTAGAAAGTTTCATGGCAAGTCCACAATTGGCAAAACTGTTGCAAAAATAACGCAGTTAACCCTGTCGCCTTCCGTTGGCTCCTAATTCGAAAGGGCAATTCTGGTAAAAGGCGGACACAGCGAAAGTCACAGCAGGATCAGCTTGCGATCAGTCCATGTGTCCGCAGCGCGCCCAGAATTGCGGCAAGGGCCGAACGCGCCTCCACGTCGACTATGGCGCCGCCCGCCGGATTGGCGACGGCCGCCACGGCCGCGCCCACGACCCGCTGCCCACCGACATAGAAGCCATCTGCCCGCACGGCGGAATCCTCCCAGCGCGCGCCGTCATGCCGCATGACATGCCCCCGGTCCGCGACCCATAGCGAAAGGCCCGGGCGGGGCGCGGCGAAACGCCATCCCCCTTCCGTCCAGCAGGCCAGGGCCCCATCCTGCCCTTCCCAGGCGCCACCTGCCCCGGCGGCCACGATCCAGCAGTCGCCAACCGTCGGCGACGCGGGCGGCTCATCCCGGTCGGCGCTTTCCACCGCGCCATGCAGCAGCATGTCGATCCGCGCCAGCGCCTCGTTGTGAAACAGCTCCTTCTGCGCCTGCCCGGCGAAAAGCTGGGGCAAGGCCCAACGGAGCGTCGAGTCCATCACCATGATTCGATTGTCCTTTTCTTCAGAAAATGGCCATCAGCCGACCAGAACGATCCGCGCCGCACGCCCCAGCGCATAGGTGCCGATCTGACGGATCTCGACCGCCAGCCCGCCCGAATGGCCCATATCCTCCGCCACCGCGGCCGCGTCATAGGTCCAGGGCGAACGGTCGGTGACGATCCTGCGCAGTTCCGTCGACCCGGCCCACAGGCGCAGTTCATAGCTCTCCCGATCCTCGCCCAGGGGCACGTCGGCCCCGCCGGTCCAGCGCCACCCGCTCCTGCTGCGCCTGGTCCAGCCGACGATCCAGCCGCCATCCCCGTCCGGGCGTGCCGTGACATGCACCGGGGAAGGCGGCGCCAGGGCCTCCCCCCTTATCGTCAACAGCGCATCAGCCGGCTCGCTGTCGCCGACCCCGATCGCGGAGACATGGAGGCTGCCGCCAATCTCCACCCCGCCATAAGCGGCAAGCTCGACCAGCCGGTCCTCCTCCAGCAGCAGGAAAGCCTCGCCCTCGCCGTGGGAATCCATCGCCCATTCGGTTCCGAACAATCCCCGCCGCAGCCCTTCCAGCCGGAAACTGGCCGCGCCGGTCTGCACCACATGGCTGAACTGGACCAGCTCCCGCCCGACGAGGCACAGATTGCGCCCCAGCCCCAGCGCCGCCTCGTCCGCCCCCGCCAATTCCATGTCCGCCGACAGCAGAGTGACATGGAGAGCATTGATCCGGTCGATCATCGTCACGCTCCCCGCGGCCAGTCCATTGTCCGTTCGCCCCATCACAGCGCGGCCGGCCGTCCGCCCGGCAGGCGAAGCCTCCC
The DNA here is from genome assembly GCF_019873065.1 of Sphingobium sp. PNB. Taxonomy (NCBI): domain Bacteria; kingdom Pseudomonadati; phylum Pseudomonadota; class Alphaproteobacteria; order Sphingomonadales; family Sphingobiaceae; genus Sphingobium; species Sphingobium sp. PNB. The sequence continues at coordinate 704 of NZ_JAINEZ010000184.1, read as the reverse complement.
CCGTCGCACCGACCACGAAAAGCGCCGCGCCGCGCCACGCCTCGCCACCGCTCGCCGCCGCCACGATCAGGGGAGCGGCCGCCGCCCCTTCCCTGATCATGGGCAAATCGGCCAGCATCAGCGTGGTCGGGCCATGCGGCGTGTCGGCCTGCCGCACCATCGCGCCGGAGGACGCCCCCGGCGGCATCGCGGCGCCCGCCCCCGGCAAGCGCCTCAAGGCGAGGCGCACGGCCATCGCCTCCCATTCGCGCTCCTCTATCCGCCACCGGCCCGGCACGCCTTCCACCGCGACGACATCGCCCGGCGCATGGCGCAGCGCATCCCACCCGCAGCGCAGCGTCATGGTCGATCGCCCCGCCCAGGCCATCCCCAGCTTCCGCGCCGCCAGCGACCGCGCCTCCTCGCCCGAAAGCACCATCGGCAGGTCCACCCCCTGCTCCAGCCGTCCCGGCCCCGGCCGGCCGATACGCTGCACACCCGCCTGATAGTCGCGCGCCGGATCATGATAACGGACCGACAAGGCCGCCGGCACGCTGTCCGCCGCGCCGCCCGCATGCTCGAACCCGTCCAGCGCCCGCCCATTGACCGACCGGCACAGCGCCCCCGCCGCGATCCCCGCCGCCCCTTCTCCCTCCGCGGCCCGCAGGCGCAACCCCGCTTCTTCCGCCACGAAGGCCAGGCCGAACGCCTCCACCAGCGGCGCC
>NZ_JAINEZ010000183.1:0-2936 GCF_019873065.1 Sphingobium sp. PNB | reverse complement strand
ATCTCAGTCTTGTGCCGCCGCCAGCCAGACCCGGCGCGGCGCAAGACGCGACAAGCGCGCCAGCAATCCCTTCAGATCGGACGGAGCCGGCGGCGGCACAAGACTGAGATGGCCCTGCCTGATCGCTTCCTTCGGGGGCCGGTCGTCATAATCATAGTCCACCGGCTTGCGATGCGCGGTCTGTTGGGTGGCGGTGGAGCCAGGCATCACGATCAGCAGCAGATCGTCCAGATAGGCGGTCAGATCCTCGTAGCGCAGGATACAGTCGCCCTTCACCGAACGGAGATTGCCGACGGTCAGCAATTTGGTGAGTTCGCCCCAACCCCGCCGCGTCGCGGGATAGGCGACGATGTCCGGCGTTCCATCCACGAAGACCAGCCTTGCGCCGACGACCAGCCGCAGGTCGGTCCGGCAGGCGCGCTCCTCCTCTTCGCTGAGTTCCAGCGGCTGCCCCGCTTCCTTGCGCGCCTCCAGCAAAGCGGCGCGCATCCGTTCGGGCCAGCGCTTGCGCGCGACATGGGCGCGGACCACCCCGGCGACGCTATTGCGGTCGGCTATGCCCAGGCCCACAAGCCCCAGGGCGATGGCGCGCGTCACCATGTCCTGCGGATGGGATGCGCCGCGCAGGAAGGAGAAATTGGTCGCCGCCACCAACTCGGCAAAGGGAGGCGCCTCTGCCGGCCCGATCGGCGGAGATTCGCCGTGCGACCCGCGCCGCCCCTTTTCCCGCGCAGCCTCCAGCGCATTCAGTTCACGCCGGTCGATGGATTTGGGCCTGGACGGGTCTGGACCCTTGCCGTGTCGCTTCATGCGAACAGGCCATGGATGTACCAGCCGGGATGTTCCGCTTCGGCGCCGTAAAGCCCGTTGCGGAATATCCAGTAGCGCCGCCCGCGCGCATCCTCGACCCGGTAATAGTCGCGGGTCAGCCCCACGCTCTCGCCCTCCAGCGCGCCATCCCTAGCCGTCCACCATTCGGGCGCGATGCGTTCGGGGCCTTCATAGCGCGTCACTTCATGCAATGCCTTGCGCCAGCGGAAGCGATGGGGCGGACCATCGGGCACCTCGGCCACCACGTCGATCGGCTGCGGCGGATCGAACAGATGCAGCGGGCGCATGGGCGGCTCCCCCTCCTGCCCCTCTTGCGGCCAGTTCATGGGGGCGCGGCTTTCCACGGCGGGCAGGGCAAGCTGGGCCTGTTCGGGGATATGGCTGTCCTTCGGGTGAAGCCGCTGGATGCGAGCCCGGCCTGCCCGGATCGACAGCCGGTCGACCAGAGCCGCGACGCTTTCCTCGCGACGCGCCTCCCCCCCTTCCAGCGCCAGTTGTGTCGGCGCCATCGGCTCCGCCTGCGGCACGGTGAGGCGCAGCATGTCGAAGCCGAAACCGGGATCGAGCGGATCGGACAGCGCATCGATCCGTTCCTGCACCAGCCGCATGATAGCGGGCGCGTCCCGCACCGGCAGGCTGGTTTCCACCCGCAAGGGAAAGGCAAGGCCGTCGCTGCGGAAGAACAGCGCCTCGAACCGTCGACCGCCTTGCCCGCGTTCGCTGAGCCGCTCCCCCGCCTCGGCCGCCATCTCCTCCAGCGTCCGGAGGGCAAAGGCGGTGCTGCCCATCGGCTCGGCAAAACGCCGCTCGATCCGGATCGCCGGGCGCGACCGCCGGGGGGCGAGAGGCCGCCTCCCCAATCCCAGCAAAGCGTGCAGCGCGTCCACCGCCGCCTCACCGAAGCGCGACGCCAGGACCGCAGCCGGCCGCGCCGCCAGATCGCCCACGGTCCGCAGTCCCGCGCGGCGCAACGCCACCGCGCTTTCATCCTCCAGCCGCAACGCCTCGACCGGCAGGCGGCGCAGCGCCGCATCCTCGTCCGCCGCCGCGCCCACCGGAAAACGGCACAGCGCATGCGCACCCTCCGCCGTTCCGGCAAGGGCATGGCGCACCCGCATGCCATGACGCTCCAGCCGTTCGGCCGCCTCGCGCGCCAGCATCTCCTCCCCGCCCCAGAGATGCGCACAGCCGGTAATGTCGAGCATCAGACCGAAGGGTGAATCCAGCGCCGCAACCGGCGTGTAGCGGGAACAACCGTCGCAGAGCCGCTCCAGCCAGTCCTGATCGCCATGGGGATCGGCATCGAACACGCGCAGGTCCGGTTCCCGCGCACGCGCATCGGCCAGCGTCATGCCCGGCGTCAGGCCCAGCGCGAGAGCGTCGGCGTCGAGCGTCGCCAGCCGCATCGCGCCGCGCACCTGTTCGACGACGGCTGCGGGACCTTCGCCCTGCGCCCAGAGATCAGGCCGCGCGATCCGAAGCCGGTCGATCGGCAGGAACGGAAACCACAGCGCCAGATAGCGGCGCTTGCCCATCGCGTCCTCCGCCCTCCCGTCCGCTGCCATCCTGTCCAAGGCCATGGCGTTCATCGCGCCCACCTCCACTTCCTTCAAACATGCCCCGGCCATTGTCCCAGACCAGCCGCCAGCCGAGCCCGTCCCGTCCCGCCCGCCGTCGCAACAGGCCAAGGTCGAAGGCGCTTCTGCCCGGCCCGTTTCCCGGCAAGGGCAGAGAGGGCGCCGCCGCAACGCGCCAGCGCGTATCCGCCGCGCTAGGCACCGGATCGCCGCCCACCCGCAGCAGGAAAGCGGTGACGCCGGACGACTCCGCCGCCAGCGCCAGCCGCCGGCTGGCTGTCAGGTCGAGCAAGGGCGCCGGCCCGCGCAATTCCACCACCAGTGCGCCCAAAGCGGGGCATCGCAGCGCGTCGACCGCCGCTCGCAGCAGCATGGCGTCATCGGCCATCGCGCCGATCAGCAACCGGGCGGGATCGATGCCCAATGCGGCCAGTCCGGGGCCATAGGGCATGCCCCCCGCCTGGCCCGCCGCCATCGTGCGCAGCCAGAGCAGGGGCGCCTCCCCCGCCGCCAGCCGCGCGAGAATCA
>NZ_JAINEZ010000182.1:0-3036 GCF_019873065.1 Sphingobium sp. PNB | reverse complement strand
GAGCGGGTGGATCTGGTGCCTTGAGGAGCGCGCGTCCCCTCCCCTGAAGGGGAGGGGAAGCGCGCTCCTCAAGGCACCAGATCCACCCGCTCCGCATCCGGCATGACCGCATCGATCAGCAACGACCGGTGGCAGGCCGCCGCATCCCGCTCGAAGCACAGCAGCGCCACGGCCTGCTCCTCCGCCATCTCCACCAGTTGCGCGGCCTGCACCATCGCCTCGGGCAGTTCCAACTGCCCCGCATAAATCTCCGCCAGCCGCTGGTGCTGCCCCTTGCGCGCCGCCTCCCGCCCGGCGGCGGGCGTCCCCAGCGCCTTCAACCCGACATAATCGATCCCCGCCTCGCGCAGCCCGGCGGCGAGGATATTCTTGGAAAAGCCCGGCCGCCGCGACAGCGGAACCGCCCGCACATCGGCCAGCATCGTCACGCCCGCCGCGCGCAGGGCGGCGATCACCTCGTCCTGCGTCGCGCCCTCATAACCGATGGTGAAGATTCGCATGCCCGACAGACTAGCCTGTTCCTGCGCGGCGGCAAAACCCTACTCGTTCCCCTCGGCCCGTTCCATCATCTCCATGAAGTCGCGCGCCGCGTCCCGGTCCGCCGGGTCCTCGAACGCCTCGTCCAGATCGGGCGCCGCCCCCAGCAGGAACATCAGCGACCACAGCGCAAAGCGCCGCCGCCCATCCGTCTCCAGCCCGAAATCCACCCGCATGCGCTCCAGCCCCGCTTCCAGGGCATCAGGGGTCAGCGCGTCCACATCCCGCACCCCGAAATAGCGGTGCAACTGGTCGTCGAAATTCATGCCGCCACCGTCTCCGGCAACCCCCAGTCGATCACCCCGCGCCCCTTCTCCTCCAGAAAGGCGTTGGCCTGCGAAAAATGCCGGCACCCCAGGAACCCGTTATGCGCCGAAAGGGGGGAGGGGTGCGCCGCCTTCAGCACCAGATGCCGGCTCCGGTCGACGAATTCCGCCTTGCGCTGGGCATAGCTGCCCCACAGCAGGAACACGACCGGCTCGCGCTGCTGGTTGACCAGCCGGATGATCGCGTCGGTAAACTGTTCCCAGCCGCGCTTCTGGTGCGACGCCGCCTTGCCCATCTCCACCGTCAGCACGCTGTTCAGCAGCAGCACGCCCTGCCGCGCCCAATGCTCCAGGAAACCGTGGCGCGGCGGCGGCAGGCCCAGGTCGCTCTGCAATTCCTTGTAGATATTGACCAGCGACGGCGGCGTCCGCACCCCCGGCTTCACCGAAAAGCACAGCCCATGCGCCTGTCCCTCGCCATGATAGGGGTCTTGCCCCAGCACCACCACCTTCACCTTGTCCAGCGGCGTCAGGTCCAGCGCCCGGAAATATTCGCCGCCCTTGGGGAAGATGCGCTTGCCCTGCGCCTTCTCCTCCTGAAGAAAGCGCTTCAGCCCCTGCATATAAGGACTTGCGAATTCCCCGAGCAGCGGCGCGCGCCAGCTCTCGTCCAGCTTGATCGTATCGCTCATGGCCCGGCGTGATGAACCCCGCGCCGATCCGCTGTCAACAGTGCTTGCCCTTCTCCGGCAAATCGGGGAAACAGGCGGCATGCCGCGCCTTCGCACCAAGCTGATCGCCTTTCTGGGCCTGTTCCTGGCTCCGCTGCCCACCGCCGACGCCTTCGGCCCGACGCCCAATCCGGTCCAGCACAGCGCCGAATCCCGCCTGATGGCCGAATTCGCCCGTTTCGCCACGCTGACCGACGGCACGGTCGGCATCGCCGTGCGCGACCTCGGCACGGGCGAGACGCTCGCCTATAATGGCGACACGCTGTTCCCCATGGCCAGCACCTACAAGGTGGCGGTCACGGCCAAGATCCTCTCGCTGCTGGACGCGGGCAGCCTCAGCCTCGACGAACCGCTCATGCGCCTCGGCCGCCCGCTGCCGGTGCGCACCCTGATCGACATGAGCCTGACGCTCAGCGACAATGAGGCGACCGACGCCCTTGTCGCCCGCGCCGGCGGGCCGCAGGCGGTCAACGACTGGGTCCGCGCCGCCGGGATCAGGGGCCTGCGCGTCGACAGCAACACCCGCGACCTGCTCGCCCGCGCCAAGGTGACGGGCATTGGCTTCGGCGATGAAGCCGCGATGGAATCCGGCCTTTCCGCGGCGCAGCGCGACGCCCGCGACATGCCCAATCTGGGCTTCGCCGCCGACCCGCGCGACACCGCCACGCCGCGGGCGATGGACGACCTGCTCGCCGCGATCCGCCTGGGCAGGGTGCTGCGGCCCCAGACGACCGCGCTGATGCTGTCGGTCATGGAACGCTGCAAGACCGGCAAGGCCCGGCTGCGCGCCATGCTGCCGCCGGGCACGCGCATCGCGCACAAGACCGGGACGCTGAACGGCCTCGGCAACGACGCGGGCATCGTCACGCTGCCCGATGGCCGCATGTTCGTCATCTCGGTCTTCGTGATGAAGGACCATATGGGCCATGAACTGCGCGACCGCATCATGGCCGAAGCGGCGCGGGCGGCCTATGATTATTTCCTGTTCGCCCCCGATCGGCACACGGCCTGACGCATCCATCTTAACTTCCATCCCGTTTCCCGATAGGCTTGCGGACACAGGCAGGAGGGGATGCGATGGACGACAAGACGGCGGCGTTCCGCGACTTTTGGCCCTATTATCTCCAGGAACATGCCCATGCGGGCACGCGGGCGATGCACTATGCCGGCACCAGCCTGGTCGTGCTGCTGATCGCCGCGCTGCCGGTCGCGGGAAGCTGGTGGATGATCCCCGCCGTGCCCCTCGCCGGCTATGGCTTCGCCTGGATCGGCCACAGCCTGATCGAACATAACCGCCCCGCGACCTTCCGCTATCCCTTCTGGTCGCTGCGCGCCGATTTCGTGATGTGGTACCGGTTCCTGACCGGGAAAATGGGCCGCGACCTGAAACGCGCCGGCGTCCGCCCCGACGGCAGCATAGACCCCGCCCTGCGCCGCGAATTGTGATGGTCCCGACCGGTTTGGGTGGAATCAGGACATTCCCCCTCCCGCAGGCGGGAGGG
>NZ_JAINEZ010000181.1:0-3278 GCF_019873065.1 Sphingobium sp. PNB | reverse complement strand
ATACGACAAAACCAAAGAGTCCTACCTCGGCTTCGTCAATCTCGTCTCAGCCCTGCAATGGATACCCTTTGTCCACGAAACCTAGCTACAAATGCGACATATGCTCGAGCGTACGACACAGCAGAGTTCAAGAAGCAGAACTCGCGTCGACTATCCAGTTTGAAAATCGAAGGGATTTCAATGAACGGAATTGGTATCGGGGCGGCGACTGCAATTCTGTGTGCCCTGGCTGTGCCGTCGCTGGCTCGCGCGCAGAATCCCATCGTCCAGACGCGTTTCACGGCCGACCCTGCCCCCCTTGTGCATGATGGCGTGGTCTATCTCTACACCAGTCATGATGAGAATGACGCAACCGGCTTCAAGATGCTCGACTGGCAGCTCTACAGCTCGACGGACATGGTGAACTGGACCGATCGGGGAACCGTCGCCTCCTTGAAGACTTTCCCATGGGCGGTGCAGAGCAACGACGCCTGGGCCCCGCAAGTCATCGCCAGAGACGGAAAATTCTACCTCTACGCTCCGATCAGTATCGCGGGGCGGCCCAAGAATGTCATTGCAGTGGCGGTCGCCGACAAGCCTGAAGGGCCTTTCGTCGATGTGTTGGGCAAGCCTTTGATCGCTCCGGCCAATGACAATATCGATCCGACCGTTTGGATCGACGTCGACGGTCAAGCCTATCTCTACTGGGGCAATCCTGACCTGTATTACGTCAAGCTCAACAAGGACATGATTTCCTATTCAGGTCAGATCACCAAGGTCGATCGGATCCTGGATTATCAGGAAGGACCTTGGTTCTATAAGCGGAAAAACCACTACTACATGGCCTTCGCCTCTACCTGCTGCTCGGAAGGGATTGGCTATGCAATGAGCGACAAGCCGACGGGCCCATGGACCTATAAAGGGCCTATCATGGCTCACGACGCGCGCGCGACCGGCAACCATCCTGGCATCATCGACTACAAGGGCGGATCGTACCTGTTCGGCTTTAACTATGAACTGAACTTCGCGATGACGCCGATGCATCACGAGCGGCGCTCGGTGGCGGTCGCCAAATTCAACTACAATCCAGACGGCACGATCCCCAACTTGCACTGGTGGGACAGAGCCAGCGCACCTCAACTTGAGGCGCTGAATCCTTACAAGCGCGTTGAAGCAGAGACGATAGCCTGGACCTCGCGCCTCAAGCGCGATCAGGACCGGCCATATGATTGGGCCCCGGGCGTAACGACGGCGGGGGATGCGAAATCCGGTATCTTCGTGACCACGACCAAGAACCGCAGTTACATCAAGGTCGCTGGTGTGGATTTTGGTTCCGCTGGCGCCAGACGGTTCATTGCCACCGTCGCCAACGGCCTGCCGGGTTCGATGATAGAGCTGCGTTTGGACCGTACTGATGGGCCAGTGATCGGCACTCTGCCGATCGGCGAAACCGGCGCGCCTGGCGTTTGGCAGGAGCGCCAGACAAGCATAGCGGGTGCAATCGGCACCCATGATTTGTACCTGCTTTTCAAGGGCAGCGGCGACAGGTCGCTATTCGACTTCGATCACTGGCGGTTTGTCCAATAACGACAGGGGACGGCCAGACATTTGAACTGGCCGTCTCTTCCCGTGAGCGAGAGACACCCCAGTCATTTGCTTCAACCATGGGATCAAACACATAGTCAGGCCGCTGACGTCAGGCGATATAATATGACGCCGTGCGAGGCTATGTCATCCTCCAGCCGGTTGGCCATGAGGTCCAGGTGGCCTTCACCTCATTGGCCGTCAATTTCCCCATGCTTCACCTCGCCGGGACACATTCCACCACACCCCCTGAAATCCACCACACTTTCCACCACATTTTATCGTGGCTGTGGGTGAATAGTAGCGGACATGACAGCCTCTGAAGGCCAGATTTTCCGTAGAAAACCATGTCTTTCGGCGGGGGAGGGAGTAGAATCATGTTCTCTATCCTTTGTTTTTAAATGATAAAATAGGATGCGTAAGAACCACCCCCACATTATTCCCCACACTTTGCGAAAGTGTCGGTTAAAGTGGCGGTGATATGAGGACCGACGAGCGGCCCGAATGCGTGACGGTAGCGAGGCTGCCCGCACGCGCGCTTCTCATATAGCGCTGTAGCGGGTGGGCAGTCTTGCGGCAGGCAGGAGTGACCTGCGAGGGTCTAGGCTGAGCCGGTGGCGAACGGAGGAAACGACCACGAATCTGCACATGGCGGCTGGGGCTGACATGATTCGTGCGCAAAGGAGCCCCCATAGGCCTCGGAGAGAGGCAGTTCACGGTTCTTCCTCAAGGATGCTGCAAAAAATTTTAGCCTTTAGGCAATTTATCGTCGGCAAAAATCAGATATGTTATGCAAAGCTTTATCCCATATGGGAGATAGGCAGATCTACCAAAAAAGTTACTCTTTAGGTTTCTGAATTTTCCTATCGAATACTAGATGCCAAGCACTGTTCGCGGCACTTGATTATATTTTTCCATTCGCTCAACACCTCCCGAGTCCGCTGTTAATCGGACGTAACTTCGGGATTTGTTGCTATGAACTCTATGCTATGTTCAGTGAATGATGCCGCACAAATGCTTGGCATTGGGCGTACCAAGATTTACGAGATGCTCTCGAAGGGCGATTTGGCCTCGATGCAGATTGGCACTCGGCGGTTGGTGAAGATCGACAGCATCAAGGCGTTGATCGAACGCGCCACTGGCGGTGCCGCATGAGCGATGCGCCTGATAATGAAAGGGCCGGTGCTGCGGGAACAGCAACCGGCCCAGAAGATGCCAAAGCGGTCAGCCCGGCAACCATTGATACCTCAGATGTTCAACTCCCGCTAGACGAAACGCCGCCGGTCGATGGTGCCATTGGCAGCGGTGCGGATCTACTGGATCGTGTCTCAGCATTCATGCAGCGCTTCATTGTCCTGCCATCGGCTGATGCCGGGATAGCGGTGGCCCTCTGGGCAGCCCACACGCATCTTATGAGTGCGTGGGACACGACACCCCGCCTTGCATTCCTTTCGGCGGAGCCGGGTAGCGGCAAGTCGCTGGCGATGCGGCTTACTGCGTCCATGTGTCCGCTGGCTCTGGAGGCATCCAGTGCTACGACGGCCAGCCTTATTCGAGCCTTGGATGATCCAGAAGGACGCCCCACCTACTTCATCGATGAAATCGACACGAAGTATGGTCCCAATGCTAAGTGCGCGGCGACTGACAGGATGCGAGCGTAGCGACAATCAAGATGAGAATCGGTTGTTGGGGTGTCGGTGAAGGGCGGAGGGCGT
>NZ_JAINEZ010000180.1:0-3295 GCF_019873065.1 Sphingobium sp. PNB | reverse complement strand
CATGCTGAAAGGCCGGATACGTTTTCGCAGACTGACCAGATCATCAGACACAAACCGCTTGCCGACGGGGCGAGCCATACGTTTCTATGCCCATGTCCTGCAATCCCCTGGCGACCCGCCGGATGCTGTGGAGCATTTCGCCATAGCTCGTCTTGCGGCCCATGAAGTCGATCATCACCGCTTGCGGATTGGCCGCGGCGCTGTTCGCCACCATCTCCACCATCGACAGGGGCGGGAATGTCTGCTCCCAGGCAGAGGGATGATTATAGCGGGTTTGCCAGATTTTTTCGCTGCTCTCCATTTGTACAGGTGTAAGTTACGCCTTCCCTTTACGCAAGCGTAAAGCACGGCAAAAGGGCCGCGGCCCTTGGCAAGGCGCGGCCCTTTTCCCGGTCTCTGCCGTCGTCGCTCCGCACGGGGCGGATTGACGTTACGGCATCAGACGTGACCCTTGTTGTCGCTGAACGGATCGAGGATTTTCGCGGCGCCCGAAATCAGGTCGGACTCGCTCTTCAGCGCTTCTTCCGCGCGGCGGGTGGCGTCCTCGCGCTCCCGGCGCAGCTCGTTGATCAGCGCCTCGCGATCGCCGTCCAGACGCGAATCGGTGGGGGCCTCGATGCCCGCCTTCTTCGCCGCCTTCGTCACCAGCGCGTCCAGTTCCCGCTGCGAGCAGAGGCCCAGCGTCACCGGGTCCTTCGGCACGATGTTGGAGATGTTCCAGTGCGTGCGGTCGCGGATCGCGGCGATGGTGGTGCGCGTGGTGCCGATCAGCTTGCCGATGGCGCCGTCCGAAATTTCCGGATGGTTGCGCAGGATCCAGGCGATGCCGTCGGGCTTGTCCTGACGCTTGCTGACCGGCGTATAACGCGGTCCCTTGGTGCGGCGGACCGGCTCGGGGCCCTTCAGCATCTTCAGCCGATAGTCCGGATTGGCCTCGCCCTTGTGGATTTCCTCCATCGTGATTTCATGGGCGCGCACCGGATCGCGGCCGGTATATTTGGTGCCGGCGGTATCGTCGGCAATCGCCTGTACTTCCAGGATATGCAGCCCGCAAAACTCCGCAATCTGGTCGAAGCTCAGCGCGGTATTGTCGACCAGCCAACTGGCTGTCGCATGGGGCATGAGAGGCTGGGACACGGGAATTCTCCGGCATAGAAACGGCGCTTAAAAACGACAAGGGCCGCCCAAGCAGGGCGGCCACGCCCGACCCGAGATAGTGCATCCGGCCGCGCCGGGCAAGGAAAAGCGTCAGGCCGCGCTGTCGAGCGCCTGGGGATCGATATTGTGCAGGCCGGTGAGGAATTCCCGCGCGCTGCGTTCCCAACTGAAGCTCTTGCCATAGGCGGCGCATGCCTGACGGTCGCAGAGGAGCGCTGCGGCGATGGCGTCCTCCAGCCGGTCCGACAAGGCGCCGCTTTCCGGGGTGACGATGTCGACCGGGCCGGTGACGGGATAGGCCGCCACCGGCGTGCCGCAGGCCAGCGCCTCTATCATGACCAGGCCGAAGGTGTCGGTGCGGCTGGGAAAGACGAAGACGTCGGCGCCGGCATAGGCGCCGGCCAGTTCCGCCCCGAACATGGGGCCCAGGAAATGCGCCTGCGGATAGGTTCTTTCCAGCATGGCGCGGGCGGGACCGTCCCCGACGACGACCTTCGTTCCCGGATGGCCGCTGGCCAGGAAGGCTTCCAGATTCTTCTCGACCGCGACACGGCCGACATAGAGCTGGATCGGACGCGGGAGAGCGGCAAAGAGGATGGGCGGCGTCGCCATGGGCGTGAACGCGGCCAGGTCCACCCCCCTGCCCCACGCACGCACCTGCGCCAGCCCATGGGCGCGCAATTGCCGCCGCACGGACCGGGTCGACACCAGCACCGCCTCCGCCGGTCCATGGAACCAGCGGATATAGCGCCAGAACCACGCCGCGGGCAGCCCGGTGCGCTGCGCCACATAATCCGGAAAATGCGTATGATAGGCAGTGGTGAAGCGGATGCCGCTGCGCAGGCACCAGCGCCGTGCGGCCAGGCAAAGCGGCCCTTCCGTCGCCAGATGGATCGCGTCGGGACGGAAAGCCGCGATCATCTGCCCCACCACGCTCGAACGGGTGAAGGCCAGCCGGATTTCCGGATAGGTCGGACAGGGGATGGAGCCGAAGAGATCGGGCGAGACCAGCTTCACCTCATGCCCCATCTTCTCCAGTTCCGCCTGCATGGTCTGGAGCGTGCGGACGACGCCGTTCACCTGCGGGCTCCAGGCGTCGGTGACTATGGCGACACGCATCGTTCGCACTCCCGTCAGGCCGCGATCCGGGAAGGTTCTTCGGCGGCGCGCCCGGCGATCTCGTCGGCCCAGTGCAGCACCTCCATGCGCCCGTCGAAATGCTCGACCAGCGCCGTGCATCCCTCCACCCAATCGCCGTCATTATAATATTCGACGCCCGCGATCTCGCGGATTTCCGCATTGTGGATATGCCCGCAAACGACCCCGTCGACGCCGCGGGAACCGGCCTCATGCGCCACCACCTCCTCGAAGCGGGAGATGAACTCGACGGCGTTCTTGACCTTGTGCTTCGCCATCTTGCTGAGCGACCAATAGGGCAGCCCCATGCGTTGCCGCACCGCGTTAACCGCGACATTGACGCGCATCAGCATGGTATAGGCGGCGTCGCCCACAAAGGCCAGCCAGCGGTGCGCGAGCATGATCGTGTCGAACTCGTCGCCGTGCAGCACCAGCAGCTTGCGGCCGTCGGCGGTCTCATGGATCGCCTTGCGCCGAATCTCGACGCCGCCGAAGCTGAGGCCGGTGAACTGGCGGAACATCTCGTCATGATTGCCGGGGATGTAGACGACGCGGGTGCCGCGCTTGGCCCGCTTCATCACCCGCCAGACCACATCATTATGCGCGGCGGGCCAATAGAAGCGCTTCTTCAGCCGCCAGCCGTCGATGATGTCGCCCACCAGATACATGGTGTCGCTGTCGACGCTGTCGAGGAAGTCGATCAGCATGCTCGCATTGCAGCCGCGCGTGCCGAGGTGAATGTCCGAAATCCAGATCGTGCGATAGCGGCGACGCTTCCCTTCCCGTTCGGGAATGGCGAACTTGTCGTCGGCGCCATCGTCCAACTCCGCCAGGAAAGGCAGGCGAGTGATGGCGTTCATGATGCGACCCCTGAGCTGTTTCCCTCAGGAGCGAATCCATAGCCGCCCTATGTTACAACTCCGCAGCGAATATGACGGAAATGCTACGGTCTTGGCCAGGAGCGGACGTCAATGCTTCCCCTCCCCTTCAGGGGAGGGGA
>NZ_JAINEZ010000179.1:0-3368 GCF_019873065.1 Sphingobium sp. PNB | reverse complement strand
CCAGCCCCTTGCCGCCCGCCCCCCTGCCCCCCGGCGTGTCGAGGCGGCGGAATTCCTCGAAGATCAGTTGCTGCTTGTCGACGGGGATGCCGGGACCGCTGTCGGCGACGCTCAGCCTTATCCCATCCGCCTCCGCGACGCAGGCGACGCGCACCGACCCGCGCTGGGTGTAGCGCAGCGCATTGGACAGGAAATTCTGGAGAATCCGCCGCAGCAGCCGGATGTCGGAGCGGACCCAGACCGGGGCCGTCTCCACCGCCAGCACCAGCCCCGCCGAACGCGCCATCGGCGCGAATTCCGTCCGCAGCGTATCGAGCAGCCGATCGATGCGGAAATCGCTGATCTCCGGCTGGATCGCGCCCGCGTCGAGGCGGCTGATCTCCAACAGCGCCTCCAGCAGATCCTCGACGGAATCCAGCGCGGTGGACGTCTGGTTGACCAGCGCCCGCGTCGGCAGCGCCAATCGCCGGTCGCCCAGCGCCGCGACGAACAGCCGCGCCGCGTTCAATGGCTGCAACAGATCATGACTGGCCGCCGCCAGGAAGCTGGTCTTGGACAGGTTCGCCTTCTCCGCCGCCGTCTTGGCGTCCATCAACTGCGCCTCGATCTGGCGCCGCTCGGCCACCTCCGCCTCCAGTTCGGAGGTGCGCTCCGCCACCCGCCGCTCCAGCGTCTCCGCCGTCTCGCGCAGCGCCGCCTGCGCGCGCAGCATGTCGGTCACGTCGGTGAAGCCGATCACCTGCCCGCCCCGCTCCATGGCGTTGCTGCGAATCTCGAAGCTGCGCCCCCCGGCATGGACCAGTTCGCTGCGATGGCGCGCCCCGCCCCGGTCGAGGCAGCCCCTGTCGTCCATCCCCAGATTGCCCCGGCACCAGTCCAGCAGCGCGGCATGGCTATCCCGCTCCTGCGCCCAGTCCTCCGGCAGTTCCAGCAGCCGTTGCAGCGCCTCGTTCCACGCCGCCAGCCGCCCCTCGGCATCGAACAGGCACACGCCTTCGGAGAGGTTGTCGAGCGTCGCCTGCAGCACAATGTTGCGCTCGGCCAGTTCCCGCGCGCGGTCGCGGGCATCCTCCGCCTTCACCTCGGTGATGTCGGTATAGATGCCGACGATGCCGCCCTCGCTGGTGCGCAGTTCGTTGATCTGCACCCAGCGCCCGTCGGACAGCGCCTGCACATGCCCGCCCTCCGCCACGCTATGGCGCGCCAGCCGGTCCGACACCCATCGGTCCTGTCCCACCGGGCGGTGATGCGCCGCCGCCAGCTTGGCGATCTCGTCGAAGCTCATGCCCTCGCGGATATGGTCCGCAATCTCCGGCCAGAAACCCAGATAGGCCTCGTTATAGAGGACCAGCCGGTCCTCCGCGTCGAACAGGACGAAGCCTTCGTTGATCGAATCGATCGCGTCGCGCAGCCGCATCCGCGCCGCGTCCGCATGGCCATGGGCGGAGGCGAGGTCGGCATTGGCCTCCGCCAGCTTCGCCAGCGCGTCTTCGAGCTGCACAGTCCGCTCGCGCACCATGGCTTCCAGCGAGATCGCGGTCTCGAACATCGAAAAGGCGTTGCCGGCCATGTCGCTCGACCGTTCGACCCGGTCGATCAGCGCCGCATTGATCTTGCGCAACTTGCGGTTCTCTTCCCGCAACGCCTCCAGTTCGGCGGAAGAGAGGGCCGCGTCGGTCATCGGCCGATGGCAAGGCCGCTGAAGGTCTGGTTGACGTGCAGCGCATGATATTGCTCGCCATAGGTGTTGAAGCCGATCACCCGATGCCGCCCGTACAGCTCCGACACGGCGCGGCTGATCTGCCGCTGCTCGGCATCGATGCGGTTCAATACGCAATCGAAGGCGATGATCCGGTCCACCGGTCCCACCTCCGCCGCAATGTCCGCGAACAGCGCGTCCATCCGCGCAATACGGTCCACCGGCTCGCCCACGGTCATCACGATCCCCTCGTCGATGGCGCAGTAGAAGGTAAGGCTGCCGTCGGGATTCGCGCTCTGGATCGACCGCACATGATAATCGCCCCCGGCCCGCACCATCAGCGGATGCGCGGCATAGAAGGCGACGCCCAGCGCCTCGCCCGCATGACCCGCCAGCCGCAGATATTCCTGCGCGGCGGGCTCCGCATTGATCTCGGTCACGATCCGGTCGTTCGGGATCGCCCCGGTGACGACCATCTTCGCCTCGCTCGGCCGGTAGTGCTGCGCCTTGAACACATGCAGCGGGCGCGGCGTGGACAGGATCGCCACCACCGCCGCATGGCCATGGAAGCGCCCGCCATGGAAGACCGCCGTCTCCCGAAAGGCCATGCCGTCGCCCGACGACCCGCCGATCAGCGCAATGTCGCCCAGCGCGTCCTGGATCGTCATGGTCAGCAATTCTTCCCGATGCGACAGCCCGTCGACCAGGAACAGCGCGACATGATTGACCTTCCCGCCCAGATGGCGGCTCTCCCGCTCCGCCTGCGCGGCCAGCCCGCGCACCGCCTGCCGCGCGGCGGCGGGATCGAAATTCTCGATGTCGTCGAAACAGAGCGAGGTCATGTGAAAGGCCGAAGCCGGAAAGCCGATGACGCTCAGGCTGTCCTCATCATAGCCATTTTCGGTCAGCTCGCCCGAACTGGTGCAGCCGATCGCCACCACGCCCTCCGTCCGGCGGTTGACCGCCCGCGCCAGCGCCTCCCGGTCGAAACGATGCGAACAGAACAGCAGCATCCCGGCCAGCGGTTCGTCCCCCAATTGACCGGCGACTTCCGCCATGGCCTTGGCCGGATCGCCCGCATGGCTTGACGCAAAGGCGATCTCCGATGCCAGCACCGTCATGTTCCTCTCCCCGCATTTTCTCCCTGTTCTTTTCTTGTCTAATGGGAATCAGCCGCCGCGCAAAGGCTCTCCCGCCGCTTCCAGCGCCGCATTCTCCTCATCGGTGAAGACGCGCGAGCGGACGATGAAGCGCATCCCCTCCGGGCTTTCCAGCGACATGCCCGCGCCCCGGCCCGGCACGACGTCGATGGTGACTTGCGTATGCCGCCAATATTCGAACTGCGCCGCGCCGATCCACACCGGCACGTCGCCCGCGATCTGGCCCAGCAGCACATCCTGCCCGCCGGTCCTGAACTCGCCCCGCGGAAAGCACATCGGCGCCGACCCGTCGCAACAACCGCCGGACTGGTGGAACATCAGCGGCCCATGCCGGGCCGCCAGCCGGGCGATCAGGACTTCGGCTTCCGGCGTGGCGAGGATGCGGGGTGGAAGGTTCATAATGATCTCCAGTCCCCCTCCCGTAAACGGGAGGGGTTAGGGGTGGGCGCGACCCCGGACTTGATCCGGGGGAGCTTCCAGCTTAGCCATTGCAGAATGGCGCTGAGGTT
>NZ_JAINEZ010000178.1:0-3440 GCF_019873065.1 Sphingobium sp. PNB | reverse complement strand
CGCAATTATGCGAAGCGCAGGATTATGCGCAGGTGGGCACTGCCTGATGGGGCCAACCCGCGGTTTTCTGCCAGCTATGGCGCGGCCTGACTGATTTTCACTCCACATAATATCGTTCCTCTCCACCCGACCACCTGGAGAGGAGCGATTTTATGGTACCGGATCTTTTGCAGCCAGAGCCACGCCGCTGGCTATCGACCAGTGTCCTTGCAGCGATTGAAGGAGAGTATGTCTCCTATCTCCGTGCTGGCAGGTATCATTCCAACACCGTGCGCGTGTATTTGGCCTGCGTGGCGCATTTCGCGAAGTGGGTCACCGAGGAAGGTTTGGGACTCTTGCAGATCGATGAGACTGTCCAGCTGCAGTTTCTCGACACCCATCTGCCAACCTGCGCATGCCATCCGCCAGTTCGCAAATTGCGCCACGAGCTGCGGGTCGCCGTTCGACATTTGCTGCAAGTGCTGCGATCTCACGGTCAGATTTCCCTCGCGGAACAGAGAGATTGCGTCAGCACCGAGTTGGCGGCCTTCGATCGACACATGCGCGATGTCGGCGGTCTAGCGGATACGACACGGCGACAACGTGCCCAGATCGTCCGGCGATTGCTCATTGAGCGGTTTGGGGATGACGAGATTGATCCTGAGAAGCTCGCCCCGGCCCACGTGCGACGTTTTGTCTTGGGTGAAGGTCGTTGCTGGAGTGCCGGTGCCGTGCGCGTCGCCGGCGGAGCTGTCGGCTGCTATTTGAAGTTCCGTAAGATGTTGGGGGACGACGTGGGCAAGCTCCTGCAGGCCATCCCGCGCGCGGCCCATTGGCGCTTGGCGGCCTTACCCGATGTGTTGTCACCCGCTCAGATTGATGCGGTACTCGCGTCATTCGACGATCGGCTGCCGTCCCGGCGCCGCGCTTACGCGATGGTGAGGTGCATCACCGACCTTGGGCTCAGGTGCTCTGAAGTCGTCAAGCTGCGCATCGACGATATTGACTGGCGGAACGGGATCGTTCGCATAGCCAGAACCAAGACGCATTTCACCGACACCCTTCCATTGCCGACCGTCACCGGCAACGCGATCGCAGATTACCTGCGGCATGAACGACCCAAGTCCAACAACCGCGCGATCTTCGTCCGTCACGTCGCGCCGTATGACCTTCCCATCAAGGCAGGTGTCGCCAAGCGCGCGGTGACGGCCGCCTTCGCTCGATGTGGATGGCATCGAACCGATCCGCACGTGCTTCGCCACAGTATCGCAAGTCGGCTGCTCCGCGACGGTACGCCCATGAAGCACATCGCCGATATCCTGCGGCATCGAAGCCTCGATACGTCGAAGATCTACACCAAGATCGATATCAGCCGGCTATCTGCCGTCGCGATGCCCTGGCCAGGGAGGGCGTGATGACAACCACGATCATGGCAACACACGTCGAGGCTTTTCTGGTCGAACGTCAGGCCTTGGGGTTTCGGACGACGGGTCCAAGTGCGAGCCAGTTGCGCTCCTTCGCCCGATTTTTCGATGGCGCTGGCCACGCCGGTTCCCTGACGCCGGACCTCGTGATCGAGTGGGCCAAGGGACACGCTCAGACCGACGGGCCCCGCGCATGGGCGCGTCGCCTTGATGCTCTCCGCCCCTTTGCCACCTATCTGTCGCGCGTTGATCCAGCCACGGAGTTTCCGCCACCCCGGATATTCGGCAAATCCCAGCGCCGCGCCACCCCGCATATTTACACTGAGGAAGAGGTGACGGCGCTGCTTGCCGCAGCCCGGCACCTCGAACCCATGGGCGGTCTGCGCCCTGCCGCATACGAGACCTTATACGGCTTGATCGCCGCAACCGGCTTGCGGGTTTCCGAGGCGATCAAGTTGCGCTGCGCCGACGTAGACCTTGGCAGCCGGTGTTTGACGGTTCGGATGACGAAGTTTTGCAAGTCGCGGCATGTGCCGTTCCATTCGACCGTCGCCAGCGCTCTCACCGACTACCTTGCCGTGCGGGACCGATTCCTTTCACGCGCTGCAGACGAGCCGTTTTTCGTTTCGACGCCGGAACGATCGCTAAAATCACGTGCCGTGCATTGGACCTTTCAGAGACTGCGCAGCGCAGCCGGGATCGTTGCTCGCGGCGCATATCCCGAAGTCCGCATCCACGATTTCCGCCACACATTCATCTGTCGACGCATCCAGAGGTGGCAAGCCGATGGCGCCGATATCGATAATGCAATCGCTGCGCTCTCCACCTACGTCGGCCATGCCAAGATATCGGACACCTACTGGTATTTAACCGGCATCCCCGATCTGATGGCCGCCGCCGCTAACCGCTTCGAAGATTTCGCATGTGGGGAGATGGGCAATGGCTGAGTTGGTCCCTCCAACCCTCGCAACGCTCGTGCAGCGTTTCTTCGTGGATCATCTTCGGCAGCAACGCGCCGTCAGCGCCCAGACCATAGCGGCCTATCGAGACACCCTGCGCCTGCTGCTCACCTATGCTGCCGCCGCGCTGAACCGGACGCCCAGTGCCATCGCCTTGCCCGATCTCGACGCGCCAATGCTGCTCGCCTTCCTCGACCACCTGGAGAAGGATCGGGGCAACAGCGTGCGAAGCCGCAATGCACGCCTGGCTGCAATCAGGACGTTCCTGAAGTTCGCGGCGCATCACGATCTTGCATCGTTGGCCGTGATTGAACGAGCGCTGGCGATCCCGCTCAAGCGGTTCGATCGGCCAATGGTGGGTTTTCTGTCGCGTTCCGAGATCGGTGCGATCATCGAAGCCCCGGACAGGGTCAGTTGGGCCGGGCAGCGCGATCGGGCATTTTTCAGCATGATGTACAATACCGGTGCCCGCGTTTCCGAGATGACCGGCATCCGGTGTCGAGACGTTGTGCTTGAAGGCCAACCTGCCGTCCACCTGCGCGGCAAGGGGCGCAAGGAACGGAGTGTGCCACTCTGGCGAGCCACCGCGGCACTCATCAAGTCCTGGCGCCGACGGATCGGCGATCCCGCTGGCGATAGCATCCTTTTCCCAAGTCGCAGCGGTGGCCGAATGTCCCGTTCCAACGTCACACAGCGCCTGGACCTTGCGGTAGCCGCCGCGGGCCTCAAGCATCCAGGCATCCTTGAACGCCCTGTTACGCCTCATGTCGTGCGGCACACGACGGCAATGCACCTGCTTCAATCGGGCGTCGATATAACCGTCATTGCCCTGTGGCTGGGACACGAGGACACCGCAACGACGCACATGTACGTGGAGGCCGACCTCGCGATGAAGGAAAAGGCACTGATGAAGCTGCAGCCAAGCACCGCCGTGCCCGGCCGGTTTCACGCTTCCGACAACCTATTGAGCTTCCTTAAGTCCCTCTGATTATGTGGAGTTCATGGCGGCGGCCCCGACGCAATTTCGGGGTTTGCCGCCAGCACCTGCGCATAATCCGGCGCTTCGCATAATTCCTTT
>NZ_JAINEZ010000177.1:0-3593 GCF_019873065.1 Sphingobium sp. PNB | reverse complement strand
AATCCCGGTGACGCACCCAGCCCGTCACCGTGACCAAGACCGAGAAACTCTAGCCCCAGGTGGTCCAGAGAATGGTGTCGGATCACATCAGGTCAGACTCTAATCAAGCTTGGAGGAAAATCCGGGGGTCAGGTCATCACCTTCCGAGAGAAGGGGAATGTAAAACCCACCCGATGATGGGTTTCGATGCCAAGTTAGACCAAAATCGTCCAGCGCTGTGGCAAAAGGTAATTCGAACTTGTTAAGTCCGGCATACCGTGGGTACAAAGAATTATGAAATGACGCAGATTTTTTACCTACTCGCATTGTACCAAACGTGAATGGCATATCGCTTTCATAAACCAGTTCTGAAAGAGAGTAGAAGGCTTCGGTTGCCTCAGCCGCTAACTTCTCGGACAGCTTGTCAGCTTTACTTTGTGCCTGCACCCGCACGTCAAACTTGGCATCGTGTAAATCTGAGATAGCTAGCACCCGTGAGGAACGCGATTTCATTGCGGTACTAACCAGCCAGCGAAGCCGAACTGGATTGGTATTCCCAGCTTCCTGCCAGTTCACCGATTGGGGAGCGTTTTCCCCCACCACATCAATTAATGTCGACGCGCCCTTGGCGTTTGCAACGGTGTTTGGATCGCCTTCCACGAAAACAGGAAAGTCAGCGATTAGCTCTGATATTCGTGTACGGGCGGCTTCGGAATCCACAAAGATGTGGTGCAACGCTATGCCGTCGTGTTCCTTTGGGTGTTGATCTTCCGATGCTGATCCGGCACCGCCGAAATTTTCCGTGATGGAGAGAGGGGCACCTTCTGCCTTCAATTTGGCCTTCACCTTGGCAATGGTATTGGTGAAGACGCTTTCACGATCAACGCGAACAAAGAAATGGGCAGTGTTCAATAGTGGATTATCATAGTGATATGCACCAAATTGGCGTAATACTCGGCCCATTATTTGTTCAACTTGGATCGTAGAACCCATACTCTTATCGATATATGCTAAATAACAGGCAGGATCGTCCCACCCTTCTTGAAGGGCAAGGTTGAATATAATATGCTGGTAATCTCCGGCTGTAAATTGATCGAAGTCTTTTTCTTTCTGAGAAAATAGATTTACTGAATCCGGTTTGGTTCCAGCGGTAAAGGATAGGTTCGCGTATATAGCGATCCGTTCCGGCAGTACGCCCTTTTGCTCAACCAAATAGCGCCAAATTCTTATTGGCGGCGCTTCGCGTTTTAAAAATGGAAGAGAAGGGTCATCACTAGAGCCATCATCTGTAATGTTTGTCTTGCAAATATAGATCGCCTTGGGACGGAGTGGAACTTTTTCTTCTTCGACCGCCTCTTCAAGCAGATGAAGCCTGTCAAAAAGTTCATCGATAGAGCGATCCATCGCCGCTGTCGTGCCATCAAATTGAAGAGCAAGCTTAACAAGCTGCGCCTTCACCACCTTTTCACTCTGAACTATGGTAGTGATGAATAGCTCCGGCTCTACGCCTCCTTGTTCGTTCGTTGCACCTAGCTGTTTGAAGTCATCATTGTTGTCGGCTTCCTCAACCCATAGCTTGATAGGGCTAACAACCGATTTGACGAAATTTAAAGGTAGCGCCAGCGTTGCACTGGCAACCAAGTAGGCGTCAGGTTGAAGTTCTGCTAATATGTCGGCCTGCTGCTCAGATAGGTTATGCCCTTCATCGTAAACTATAATGAGTGGTCGTCGCGCGCCGTTTCCCGGTCGGGAAATAAGTCGTTCCCAAGGGCTTTCGTCGCCAAACGTGTCATTATCACGCTTATAGATATGGAGGTTGCCCTCGGCCTGTTCTTTGTTGTTGAATAGACCTGTTGTTGTGGTGATGAGCAGCGGGGCGCTTGGGTCATTGAGCAATGCCGGTGTAATGTTTCCAATAGGCAGTACGCGAAAACCATCCACCAAATGACTGTACTTACCGCCCTCAGAGAAGTTTGTGAGCGTTTGGCCTACTACTGACCGAGCCTTCGACATCCAAAGGACGATAGGTTCGGCATGAAGGTGCGCCCTCAGCCGCATCACCGCATCAGCGAGGATCGGCGTCTTCCCAGAACCCGTAAGAGCAGAAAGCGCTTGGAAATATGGTCGCGGCTGGTTCCCCTTACGTGGTCGATCAGTGTGGTTCGCATAGAATGCGAAACGATCAGAAATGAGCTTTGCCGCAGCGGTTTGAAATACCTTAAGTTCAAGCATCTTCGTCAACCGTGTTCGAGTATGCGTCTGCGCGAGCGTTGAAGCCAATATGCTCCAACACTCGGTCCGGAATTTTGTAAAACTCGACACCCGCGCCGGTGTATGGAGCGATGGATGCGTAAACGTGATAGCGCTCGGCAAGAGTGGCTGATGCAGCCTCCGCCACAATTGCCTTTAGCGCGTCCCGATTCAGAACGGACGATGTTTCCGAATTTTCCCAGATCAGAAAGAACCCTTCATTCTTGGGGTTTGTGGCAAACAGATATTTGTGCGCGCCCACAGCACAGCGATGTAAATAGGACCGTGCTTTCTCAGCTTTGTCCCAATAACTGTTGAGAAGGAGGTCAATCATCTCTTCGCGCGCGAGAGCATTAACTGCATCAGCGTCGATTTTCTCACGCTTCAACTGAATAAAGCGAAAGCCTCCGCCAAGGGCTGGCTGTTTACCAGATGCCCAATCTCCGGTAATTACACGGCGGATTCGATCAGCAGTCAGCGTTTTTGCATAATGATCTTTCTTTTCGCTGTTGCCCTGTTCGATCATAATGAAGCGACGGGTCGCACCTGTTTCGTGATTGAGTTGAAGAACGGCATGACCGGTTGTACCCGATCCCGCAAATGGATCGAGTACTAGGCCTCCCTCGGGGCACCATAGTTGGATCAGCTTTGTGAACAATTTGAGCGGCTTTACTGTCGTAAAGCCGTGACCTACACCAACAACGGACGTGAGTTCGCTTACGCCATCGCTGGTTCGCCCAGACTCTTTATAACCCCATGAGGCAGCGTCTAATTCGACCGGATAGCCCGTTTCTTCTTCGGCCCAATAGGTGACGGGCACCTTGCCACGCTTGATACCCTCTAGGGTTCAGACTCGTTCAGAGCCAGAAGGCCACGGCGGCAGCGAGGCTGACGGCTGACAGGAAGTTCTGGGCGAGCTTGTCGTAGCGAGTGGCGATCCGGCGGAAATCCTTGAGGCGGCAGAACATGGCTTCGACCCGCCAGCGATCCTTGTAGCGGCGCTGGTCATACTGGATCGGGCGTTTACGGTTGCGCCGACCGGGGATCACCGGAATTGTTCCCTGCTCGCGCAAGGTCGCCCTGATGCGGTTCGCGTCGTAACCACGGTCGGCGATCACCCGCTTCATTCCGATGGTTTCGGCTATCAGCAGGTCGGCGCCCTTCACATCGGATGTGTTGCCGGGCGTCAGGACGAGACGGAGTGGCCGTCCGAGGACATCGACAAGGGCGTGGATCTTCGTTGTCCGGCCGCCACGCGAGATGCCAATGGCATTGGCTCGCGCCCCCCTTTATGGATGGCTCGCCCCTTAACTGAGCGTTGTTGCCTTACGGCAGCAGGCCGTTTGCGAAAGGAGCAAGGGTCA
>NZ_JAINEZ010000176.1:0-3594 GCF_019873065.1 Sphingobium sp. PNB | reverse complement strand
CCCCTAACCCCCTCCCGCCTGCGGGAGGGGGAATGTCCGCCTTCCACCCTGTTTCCGTTTCCAACCTGAATCCTTGCGCGCTCTGGACAATGGTGATCTGCTCCATTTATGTATATACATTATTGAGTCGGCGCCAGTGGAAATGACGATGCGGCCTGCCTGCGACAGAATCTGGACCCATGCGCGTCTTGCGACTTTGCGGGATGGGGTGGGTGTCGTCGAAGACGGCGCGGTGGGGGTGCGGGATGGCTTGATCAGCTATGTCGGCAGTGCGGACGGCGCGCCGGATGCGGTCGAGACGATCGATTGCCAAGGGCGGTGGATCACGCCGGGGCTGATCGATTGCCATACGCATCTGGTGCATGGCGGCAACCGGGCGGCGGAGTTCGAGATGCGGCTGGCCGGGGCCCGCTATGAGGACATAGCGCGGGCTGGGGGTGGGATCATCTCCACCATGCGGGCCACGCGGGAGGCGAGCGAGGAGGCGCTGGTCGAAAGCGCCCTGCCCCGGTTGGATGCGTTGATCGCCGAGGGCGTTACGACCGTCGAGGTGAAGTCGGGCTATGGTCTGGACCTCGACAATGAGGTCAAGATGCTGCGGGCGGCGCGGCGATTGGGGAGCGAGCGGGCCGTTTCCATCAGGACCAGTTTTCTGGGCGCGCATGCCCTGCCGCCGGAATTTTCAGGCGACGCGGACGGCTATATCGATCTGGTCTGCGGCATGTTGCCGGAGATTGCGCCGCTGGCCGACGCGGTGGATGGGTTTTGCGAGGGGATCGGCTTTTCCCCGGCGCAGATCGGAAGGCTGTTCGAGGCGGCCGGGCGGCTGGGGCTGCCGGTGAAATTGCATGCGGAGCAATTGTCGAACAGCCGGGGGGCGGAACTGGCGGCGCGGCATGGGGCGCTTTCCGCCGATCATCTGGAGCATCTGGATGCGGCGGGGGTGGCGGCCATGGCGCGGGCGGGGACCGTCGCGGTGCTGTTGCCGGGGGCCTTTTACTTCATGCGCGACACGCAGGCGCCGCCGGTCGAGGCCTTGCGGCGGGCGGGCGTGCCCATGGCGGTCGCGACCGACTGCAATCCGGGGACCGCGCCGCTGACGTCGCTGCTGCTGGCGATGAACATGGGGGCGACCCTGTTCCGGCTGACGGTCGAGGAATGTCTGGCCGGGGTGACGCGGGAGGCGGCGCGCGCGCTGGGGATGCTGGAGCGGGTCGGGACATTGGAGGTCGGCAAGCGGTGCGACCTTGCCGTCTGGGACATCGAGCGGCCGGCGGAACTGGTGTATCGCATGGGGTATAACCCGCTCCATGCGCGTGTGTGGAGAGGAATATGAAGCTGGTTCCGGGCGCGGTTTCGCTGGGGCAATGGCAGGCGATTTACGAGGGCGCGGCGGTGGCGCTGGACCCGGCCTGCGCGCCCCGCATCGCGGCCGGGGCGGCGGCGGTCGAGCGGATATTGGCGCGGCATGAGCCGGTCTACGGGATCAATACCGGCTTCGGGAAGCTGGCGAGCGTCAGGATTGGCGACGATGATCTGGCGGTGCTTCAGCGCAATATCGTGCTGAGCCATGCGGCGGGGACCGGTGCGCCCTCCCCCGTGCCGGTGGTGCGGTTGATGATGGCGTTGAAGCTGGCGAGTCTGGCGCAGGGCGCTTCGGGCGTTCGGCCGGGGACGGTGGCTTTGCTGGAGGCGATGGTGGCGCGAGGCCTGATTCCTGTGGTGCCTGCGCAGGGGTCGGTGGGGGCCAGCGGGGATCTGGCTCCCCTGGCGCATATGACCGCCGCGATGATCGGGGTCGGGGAGATCTGGGTTTCGGGCGAGCGGGTGCCTGCCCTTGAAGCATTGGCGCGGGCCGGGTTGGGGCCGGTGGAACTGGGGCCGAAAGAAGGGCTGGCGCTGCTCAACGGGACGCAGTTTTCGACCGCGAACGCCCTTGCCGGACTGTTCGGGGCGGATCGCCTGTTCCGGACGGCTTTGGTGACGGGGGCGCTCTCGACCGAGGCGGCCAAGGGGACCGATGCGCCGTTCGATCCGCGCATTCACCGGCTGCGGCGGCATGCGGGGCAGATGGCTGTGGGCGAGGCTCTGGCGGCGCTGATGGCGGGGTCGGCCATTCGCGCTTCGCATCGGGACCATGATCCCCGCGTGCAGGACCCATACTGCCTGCGCTGCCAGCCGCAGGTGATGGGCGCGGCGCTGGACGTGATGCGGTCGGCCGGAGCGATGCTGGAGACGGAGGCCAATGGGGTTTCGGACAATCCCCTGATCTTCGCCGAGACGGACGAGGCGCTTTCGGGCGGGAATTTCCATGCGGAGCCGGTGGCTTTCGCGGCGGACATGATCGCCATGGCGGTCTGCGAGATCGGATCGATCGCCGAGCGGCGGATCGCGATGCTGGTCGACCCGGCCCTGTCGGGACTGCCCGCCTTTTTGACGCCCCGGCCGGGGTTGAATTCGGGCTTCATGATTCCACAGGTGACGGCGGCGGCCCTGGTGTCCGAAAACAAGCAGCGGGCCTTTCCGGCGAGCGTGGACAGCATTCCGACTTCGGCCAATCAGGAGGATCATGTGTCGATGGCGGCGCATGGGGCGCGGCGGCTGGCGGAGATGGTGGCGAATGCGGAAGCCGTGATCGGGATCGAGCTTCTGGCGGGGGCGCAGGGGTGCGATTTTCATGCGCCCTTGCGGTCTTCGCAGGCGCTGGAGCGGGTGCGGGCGAGGCTGCGCGGGCAAGTGCCGCATCTGGAGGAGGACCGGCATTTCCATGCCGATATGGAGGTCGCCAATCTTCTCGTGCGCGGCGGGGCGGTCGTGGAGGCGGCGGGGCTGGACCTGCCGGGCGTGCTGTGACGGACTGGCTGACGGTCGAGCGGGGCGAGGCTCCGCTGGTGGTGGCCCTGCCGCATGCGGGGACCGATCTGGTCGATGTGGAGGGCGCGTTTCGTTCGCCGGAAGTGGCGCGGCGGGATGCGGACTGGTGGGTGGACCGGCTTTACGGCTTTGCCGGGGATTTGGGCGCGACCGTGGTGCGGACCGGGGTGTCGCGCAGCGTGATCGATGTGAATCGCGATCCTTCGGGGGCTTCGCTTTATCCGGGGATGGCGACGACGGAATTATGTCCGACGACGACTTTCGATGGGGAGCCGCTTTATCCGGGGGATGAGCCGGACGAGGCGGAGATCGCGCGGCGGCGGGAACGGTGGTTCGATCCCTATCATGCGGCGCTGGCGGGGGAGATCGATCGGCTGCGGGCGCGGCATGGGCGGGTGGTGGTCTATGACGCGCATTCGATCCGCAGCCATGTGCCCCGGCTGTTCGAGGGGGAGTTGCCGCTGTTCAATATCGGGACTTTCGATGGGGTGAGTTGTTCGGCGGAACTGGCCGAGGCGGTGCGGGCTGTTTGCGTGGGGAGCAGCCATGTGGTGGACGGGCGCTTCAAGGGGGGGTGGACGACGCGGCATTATGGGGCGCCGGAGCGGGGCATTCATGCGATCCAGATGGAATTGGCGATGCGGGGCTATCTGGATGAAGGCGCGGGGTGGCCGCCGGTTTTCGATGCCGGGCGGGCGGCGGGGACGATCGCGGTGCTTC
>NZ_JAINEZ010000175.1:0-3665 GCF_019873065.1 Sphingobium sp. PNB | reverse complement strand
GCGCGGAAGGAGTGTGCGGAGCGGGAGTGGCCGTTTGGGCAGGGGTGGTGGCGGGCGACGGGGGCGAGGCATCCTGCGCGAGGGCGGGGGCCGTGATCGCCGGCGCCAGGAAGAGGGCAGCGCCAAGAGCGATGCCGCGCGAGGGGAAAATCCGGATCATGCGACCACCACCTCCCGGAACATGCCGGCCGCCATGTGATAGAGCAGATGGCAATGGAAGGCCCATCGGCCCATGGCGTCGGCGGTGACGCGGAAGCTCACCCGTTGGGCGGGCTGGACCACCACCGTATGCTTGCGGACCTGGAAGGCGCCGTCCGGGCCTTCGACATCGCTCCACATGCCGTGCAGATGCATCGGATGCGCCATCATCGTGTCGTTGACGAAGGTGACGCGCAGCCGCTCGTTCGGCCTGAAATGGAGCGGCCTGGAATCGTTGAGCTTGATGCCGTCGAGCGACCAGATGAACCGTTCCATATTGCCCGTCAGATGCAGCTCGATGTCGCGCTCGGGCTCGCGCGGGTCGGGATCGCCGCCCGGCGTGCGCAGATCGGCCAGCGTCAGCACGCGCCAGCCGCGCCCGCGCAGCCCGGCGCCGGGATCGTCGAGATTGGTGCGCGGATAGTCGACGCGCATGTCGGTATTGGCGCCATATTCGGTGCGGGCGTGCCGTGCCCTGGCCGGCATCTCGGTCATGCCGTGCCCGGCATGCGCGTCGCCTCCCATTGCGCCCATCGTCGCCATCGCGCCCATCATGTCGACCGGCTCGAGCCAGGTCCGGGCATCGAGCGGCGGCACGGCTGCCGCCATGCCCGGGGCCGGTGCGATCGTGCCACGCGCATAGCCGCTCCGATCGATCGCCTGCGCGAAGATGGTGCGGGCGCCGCCCTCGGGCATGGTGAACTCGACGTCGTAGGTCTCGCCCGGGCCGATCCGGAATTCCTCGACCGTGACCGGCTCGACCGGCTGCCCGTCGGTCGATACGACCGTCAGCTCGACCCCGGGGATCCGCACGTCGAAGAACGTCGCCGTCCCCGCGCCGACGAAGCGCAGGCGCACGCGCTCGCCGGGCGCGGCGATACCGGTCCAGTTGCCGGCGGGCGGCGCGCCGTTCATCAGATAGGTGTAGGTCGCGGCAGAGACATCGCTGTAGTCGGTCGGGTTCATCCGCGAGCTGTTCCACATCCGCCGCCGCTCGAGCGCCTTGCCCAAGCCCATGGTGCCGACATCCTTGAGGAAATCGCCGGCGGTCGGCTGCGCAAAATTATAGTAGCTGCTCTGCTTCTTGAGATTGAGGAAGATCTGCAACGGCGGCTCGTCCGACCAGTCGCTGAGCACGATGCAATAGTCGCGATCGGGCGCCCGCGCCGTCGGCACCTGTTTTGGCTCCACGATGATCGCTCCATAGAGTCCCGTCTGCTCGGCGAGCGTGTGAGCGTGATACCAGTAGGTTCCGCTCTGGCGGACCTCGAAGCGATAGGTGAAGGTCTCGCCCGGCGCGATGCCGGCAAAGCTGATGCCGGGCACGCCGTCCATCTCCGCCGGCACGATGATGCCGTGCCAATGGATGCTCGACATCTCCTTGAGGCCGTTGCGTACGCGCAGCGTGACCGTGTCGCCTTCGCGCAGGCGCAGGACCGGCGCGGGCACGCTGCCGTTCACCGCGGTCGCGATACGGCGTTTGCCGGTGAAGTTGACCGGCAGCTCGGCGATCTCGAGGTCGAACTCGGTCCCGCTCAGCTCAGCGGGCAAGGTTGGTGCGGATCGCGCGAGAAGCGCCGGGGCGAAACCGGCGACCGCGCCGCCGATCGCCAGCCCCTGGACGAAACGGCGCCGCGCGATCGGCCGGATATGTAAGGGAGACATGAACTGTACTTTCGCGAAGTCGGGTTCAGGCGAGGTCGAGGACGATCCGGCCCTCGATGTCGCCATGATGCATGCGGGAGAAGACGTCGTTGATGTTCTCCAGCTTGTCTGCATGGACCGTGGCCTTGACCTTGCCCTCGCCGGCGAACGCCAGTGCCTCGAGCAGATCGAGCCGCGTGCCGACGATCGAGCCGCGCACGGTAATGCCGTTCAGCACGGTGTCGAAGATCGACAGCGGGAAGTCGCCCGGCGGCAGGCCGTTGAGCGCGACCGTGCCGCCGCGCCGGACCATGCCGAGCGCCTGCTGGAACGCCTTGGGCGAAACGGCGGTCACCAGCGCCCCGTGCGCGCCGCCAATGGCTTTCTTGAGCGCTGCCGAAGGGTCCTCGCTGCGCGCGTTGACCGTCAGTGTGGCGCCAAGGCGTGTAGCGAGGTCGAGCTTGCTATCGTCGATGTCGACCGCGGCCACATTGAGACCCATGGCACGGGCATATTGCACCGCCATGTGGCCGAGCCCGCCAATGCCGGAGACGACCACCCACTCGCCGGGCCGGGCCTCGGTGGCCTTCAGTCCCTTGTAGACGGTGACGCCCGCGCAGAGGATCGGCGCAATGTCGAGGAAGTCGACATTGTCGGGAAGGTGACCAACATAGTTGGGATCGGCGAGGACATATTCGGCAAAGCTGCCATTGACCGAATAGCCGGTGTTCTGCTGTTCGTGGCAAAGCGTCTCCCAGCCACCCAGGCAATGCACGCAGTGCCCGCAGGCGGTGTAGAGCCAGGGCACACCGACCCGGTCGCCTTCCTTCACATGGGTGACGCCGGCACCAACGGCGGCGACATGCCCGACGCCCTCATGGCCGGGAATGAAGGGCGGGTTGGGCTTGACCGGCCAGTCCCCTTCTGCCGCGTGCAGGTCGGTATGGCACACGCCGGTTGCCGCAATCTTGACCAGGACCTGCCCGGGGCCGACCGTCGGGATCGGCGCGTCCTCGATGACCAGGGGCTTGCCAAATTCGCGGACGACCGCCGCCTTCATGGTTTTCGCCATGTCCGTTTCTCCTTTTAAGCGGGGGGTCAGAATAGGCCGAGCGCGTGCTCGTCATAGGAGACGAGCAGATTCTTGGTCTGCTGATAATGATCGAGCATCATCCGGTGGTTTTCACGCCCGAAGCCCGATGCCTTGTATCCGCCGAAGGCGGCATGGGCGGGGTACTGATGATAGCAGTTGGTCCAGACCCGCCCGGCCTCGATCGCGCGGCCGAGCCGGTAGGCGGTGTTGCCGCTCCGGGTCCAGACGCCCGCGCCAAGACCGTAGGCGGTGTCATTGGCAAGTGCGATCGCCTCCTCGACCGTCTTGAACGTGGTGACCGACAGGACGGGACCGAAGATCTCCTCCTGGAAGATGCGCATGTGGTTCTGACCCACGAACACGGTCGGCTGCACGAAATAGCCCTGGTCGAGCGCACCGCCCGGCAGCGCCCTGGCGCCACCGACCAGACACTGCGCGCCCTCGGCCTTGCCGATATCGATATAGCCCAGGATCTTGTGGAGCTGGTCCTCCGACGCCTGCGCGCCGACCTGGACCGACGGGTCGAGCGGATCGCCCTGGCGGATCGCGGCGACGCGCGCCACGGCGCGCTCGATGAAGCGGTCGAAGATCGACTCATGGATCAGGGCGCGCGACGGGCAGGTACAGACCTCGCCCTTGTTGAAGGCGAACATCGCAAAGCCTTCCAGGCATTTGTCGAAATAATCGTCGTCCGCATCCATCACGTCGGCGAAGAAGATGTTGGGCGACT
>NZ_JAINEZ010000174.1:0-3668 GCF_019873065.1 Sphingobium sp. PNB | reverse complement strand
GAAGGCGTCGAGGCCTTCCTCGGCAAGTAAGATGCCAAATCCCCCAGCAAACCGTCAGTAGCCGCGGTCCTCACCGGATGCGTACCGTTCGAAGGAGGAAGCCCTACTATTCCCAATGGGGGACACATTGGCGACCCAAAAGGCGCCCCACTTTTTTGTCCGAGTTCCGCGCCGGGCCTCCCGTAGCCATCCGGTGAAGACCGCAGGCCGCGACCGAGTGGCGGCTTCAACGGACGCCCAGAGGAGCAATGATGTCGTGGAGACCGGAAAATCTGCTTTCTGGCGCGGAAGGCAGGTTAACGGCCAGCGATCCGTCTTATGACGATATGGCCCAAATCATTACAGTTGCGGCCTTGGGCGTCACCATACCTCACCAACTCGCGCCGTCGATGAACCGGCGGGGCAGCCCATTCCACAACGCCGGGTCAAATAGTCTGAGATTGATGCCCATCCGGTCGTACGTCGGATCGTGAGGGCTCCAGTGGGTGGTGACCCCACATGTCGCGCAATGCCACAACGTCAGGGTGGCGTCGCCCTGTACATAGCCTACGCCCATGCCCGCGACTTTCACTTGGCTGGGCGAGCGGTAGGTCCACAGTGCTCCGGTTCGCCGGCAGATCGAGCAATTGCACTCACCGGCATCGACAGGATCATCCTCAATCGCAACGCGGATTGTCCCGCAGTGGCAGCTTCCCTCATGCTTCATGCCAGCATCTCCTGCACTCAACCGGACAAGCCTTGGTTTGTTAGATCTGCAACAAATACGATGACAAGGGAACGCCATACCAGGTTAAACCGGTACGGTAATGTCGTCCCCGTGCAACCGTTCGGTGGCACGGACGTGGGCCTCGACTAGCCTTTCGAGCGGCATCAGCGCCAGTCAGACCGGCCGCTTGGGACGACGTAAGACCTTCCTCAGATATATCTCCGCTCGAGTGAGCTCCTTTTGAACCGTGCGCTTGTGCAACCCGAACTCGGCGGCAATCTCGCTTTGCGATTTCTCGTCGCGCCACTTGGCCAGGAATATTGCCTGCCGCCGAGGCGGGAGGGTATGAAGCGCCTGCAAAGCTCGCGTCATTTCGTCCGTAGCCAAGGTGGCGGCTTCCTGACTCGGCGCATTGTCCGGAATATCGAGAAGCCCAGCATCCTCCATGTTGATCGCGCGCCAGTCGCTCCGCCTCCTGTTCTTTGCGAGATTGATGGCCATCCGGTAGAGGTAGAAGCGTGGGTTATGGAGATCGCCGATAGACGGGTCCGCCCTCAGCTTGACATAGACGTCGTGGAGCGCCTCAGCTGCAGCCTCGGAGGAACGCAGATGCGCCGAGAGGCGCATTTGCAGCGCCCCATATTCAATCTCAAGAAGGGCAAGAAGTTGCTCAACCGGGCTCTGGTTGGTCGCTTGGAACGAAGCGTCGAATTCGCTTGCCTGCGCAGGCTGGAGTGGTTCCGAGTCGTCAATCATTGCCTTCCAGACTTTAGCAGGGATCGGTTCGCCAATTCCGATGTGAACTCGTTGTTTGCTCTCACCGCAGCTGACAGAGTTCGGCGCGGATAGAGCTGTGGCGCAGATGTTGTGAGGAGCTAGGCCCTTTCAGCAGGACTCATGGCTCGGTTACGACTTGCGCCGCGGAGCCAGAATCGGACCCGGTTTGCGGCCTCGCGATCGCCGGATATCCCGGCGCCGCGCGGCTTGCGCTTCCGTTCGCATCTGTGCGAGCACCTGGCGAAGGCCATGCAGTTGATCCACGAGGTGGAGCACGATGTCGACGCCTTCGTCGTTCACGCCAAAGTCTCGCTTCAGATCATGTATGAGGCGCGCGCGGGCCGCGTCCATGTCGGTCAGGACGATGGTCGTGGATCGGCGCTCGCCAAGGAGCCATTCGCGATCGATCCACTGCTCGAGCGAGTGGAGTTCGATCCCCGAGCGGGATAGAAATTCGTCCAAGTCTATCATCGCGAGGCCTCACGAGGATTGAAATTCTTGCCGGCTTCCCAGGTCGCAACGAATTGTATGAGTTCCGGATCGGCCGGCTTGGGCAGCACGATCCTGAGCTTCACGAATTGATCGCCACGACCGCCGCCGAGCCGAGGGGCACCCTTGCCTTTGAGGCGCAGCATGCTGCCACTGTTCGAATTGGCCGGCACGGTCATCGTCACATCACCGGTTGGCGTGGGAACGCGAATCTTGCCGCCGAGGACGGCTTCGCTCAGCGAGATCGGAACGTCGATCGTGATGTCGTCGCCATTGCGGAGGAAGCGTGGGTCGGATCGAACCTCGATCTCGATATATGCGTCTCCTGGGCCACCCTTGCCGGCGCCAGGTGCGCCCTTGCCCTTGAGGCGAAGCGATTGCCCATCAACGACGCCCGCCGGGACCGTCACGTCGAGCGTGCCGCCCACTGGCAGGGTTATCCGCTGTGAACCGCCGGTGATCGACTCCACGAAGCTGACCGAAAGGCGATAGTGCAAGTCCTGCCCGCGGCGATTGGCGCGCGCCTGCGCGCTACGACGGAAGAGTTCGGCGAACGGATCGTCGCCTGCGGCAAAATCCGCAAAGCCAGCGTTACTCGAATAATGGCCGGGGTCCGACCCGGCATAGTCACGATAATATTGCTGTGGGGGCCGCTCTGCGCCGGTCTCGTCGATCTCGCCCGTGTCGTAACGCCTGCGTTTCTCCGGGTTGCTCAGCAGATCGTAGGCGCCTGCGACTTGCTTGAACTTGTCCTCGGCCGACTTGTCGCCAGGGTTGAGGTCCGGATGGAGCTTCTTCGCGAGCTTGCGATACGCTTTCTGGATATCGTCCCCGCTCGCGGACGCGGCGACGCCGAGAACTTCATATGGATTGCTCACCTGCTACGCCTCCTGGTCGCGCTGAGGATCGGCGCGAACCCTTCCGCAGCGTTCGCCGTCAGCCTCGGTATATCCATCTCCTGGCCGCATCCCCTCGTCACGCGGACTTCAGCCGCCTCAGGCCAAAGGCAAGTGAGATAAGGAAAACACCGCGGAAGAGAAAGCTGAAGCCGATGATCGCCGCCACGAAGGCAAGCCCTGCCAGCGGGCCGCTGATCACCAGATAGGTACCCAGCCCGATATCGACGACGCCGAGCAACAGCCTCCATCCCTGGTCATGCGTACCTTTCAGTCCATAGAAAAGCTGGGAAAATCCTGAGACGAACAGCCACAGCCCGATCGCCCAAGCGAGCGATGCGGCACCCTGGAATGGATCGAACAGCACGAAGATGCCTGCGAGTACCGCCACGACGCCGAGGAGCAACTCCAGCACCTTCGATCGGGTAGAAAAGGCTGACAGTCCAGCGACTATCGCGATGACGCCATAGGCAAGCAATATCGCCCCGAAGATCACGCCGGCGGCAAAGCCCGTCGCGAGCGGGTTCAGGAAAGCCAGGATCCCGCCCAGGATCAGGAGCACGCC
The DNA here is from genome assembly GCF_019873065.1 of Sphingobium sp. PNB. Taxonomy (NCBI): domain Bacteria; kingdom Pseudomonadati; phylum Pseudomonadota; class Alphaproteobacteria; order Sphingomonadales; family Sphingobiaceae; genus Sphingobium; species Sphingobium sp. PNB. The sequence continues at coordinate 235 of NZ_JAINEZ010000174.1, read as the reverse complement.
ATAGGTCAGAACCCATCCCCAACCGGTGGATGCCGGAAACGGCGAACCCCAGACCTCCTTATTTGCTTCGTGCGCGCTCATAAGCTTTCTCCCTAATTCGTTCGGGCAATCCTTCGTCAGCTGCTGTCGCCCAATTCAGTCCCACGCTATTCTAGCCTCTCTTATTCACGACGCTCGGTTTCGGGCCCGCTCTGGGCATTTGCTGCGGCTGGCTGTATTGCGCGGACGACCGGCA
>NZ_JAINEZ010000173.1:0-3745 GCF_019873065.1 Sphingobium sp. PNB | reverse complement strand
CTAACCCGGCACCATGAACCCGCCGCGACAATCTGTTCTCATCCTGATAGTCGCTGACCTCTCACCCAGATCGTCGCGCTATAGTTCGGTCATCGTTGGACCTCACCGGCTACGGGATGGCAGATTAGGTTGGCTTGAAGCTGTAGGCTGAACGGGTCCACATATTCATCGTCAATGTCGCAACCGCTGGTTAGCCGGGCGACTTCCCTGTTCCAGTCCCGGATGATTGCACCGCGCTTGCGACCGAATATCGTCGGAATATGGTACACAGTGATCTTGTCACCATAGTTGCGGACTTCGAACGTCTCGCCATTATGCTGTAGCTTATGCTTCTTCCCGTCGGTTGGGACCAGCATGGGTTGTACGCTTGGTTCCTGCGCCGCCAGCAGAAGCGCGATAGCTGTTAGGATCATTGGCCCCCTCTACACAGAATTCGTGTAATCTCTTCACACGGTTTTTGTGTAAAAGGCAAGGCATCCGAATGGCTTGTTCATGGAAGCAAGGCAGTCGGCAAAGGGCAATAAAGCCCACGATCCCCGCTACAGGGAGTTGATCGACAAGCTCGTCGCGGCGCGCAAGGAGAGGGGTCTTAGCCAGGAAGCATTGGCGAGGGCACTGGGCCGTCACCAGCAGTTTGTATCGCGCTACGAGACTGGCGAACGCCGCCTAGATGCTGTTGAGTTTGTGGACATCGCGAGAATTCTGAGAGTGCCGTTGACAGTATTAGAAGAAGTTGGATAGATTTTATGTCACTTATGTGAATATCCCGAATGTTCGTATATATCATTTTCCATGTAAATTATAGTTCCGTCTTCTGCACTGTAAACATCGCTATCGAAAGAATTTTCTCTGCTTTCCCTCGTTATTTGCAGAATAGTCTCGACGCTTCTTCCTCCTGATTTTAGATATTTCTTCAAATCCGATAATAATCCTACATGTATACCGGGAACAATCTCCTTTGTTCGGTATCCACTTAAAACGTCATTTCGGAAGCCGTCATCTTCCTCGTCCAATACAAATGCGTAGGCATCCTCGATCACTTCGCTTTGTGAAACGCTGACGTCGAATCCGAAACCATCAGGGTCTTCAACGTGCCCTTGCACGCCGGAGGTGCAGAGGGTCCAGACGCACGCATTTCGTGTTTCAGGAGTTTGCCCGTTGACGGTGGCTACTGAGGATACTTGCGCCAGCGCTTGTTCCATCGCAGCATTGAATTGACTGGTGGATAAAGAGCCGGAGCCATTCCGCACTGTCCTGCCCTTCGACTCTAAAACATGAACTTCGTTAAGTGCACCGAACCCAAACAAATCGGCTTCCTTACGTCCTTTTTCCAACAAAGGTCTTTTTGAGGAACTGTAATTTTGTGGACGGGTCCAATCACAAGCGGATGCATGTATAACAATGGGAGCGGAGAGCACCTTTTGAGCAAAGATTTTGGTCAAACCCTGGCCAATGTAATATGCACCGGTCTTATTTTCTGAGCTATCTACACTGAAATAATAACTGTCCAAGCAAAACCCACTTGTAACATTTTTTGTTATAAATGGCGCTACGTTTCCAAAGACATTAGAAAATCTTCGCCAGCCTTTTAATTCAGTCGGAATGAAAAATCCGTTATAACCACACGTCATGGCCGCCAAGATTATGCCAAGCCGCCCACAATGAAATGATTGAACCCCGTTTACGTGAGAAAACTTTGGAGGAAAATTGCTGCAAGAGACATTGATGGGCATGGAGAATTTTCGTTGTGTAAGTTGGACTGTTTGATTGTGCTTAATAGCGGCTCGATAGGCTGTGCCCACAATATAATTGCAAGGTCTTGCATCACGCTGGTTTATTGTCATGGGGGGTATGGCAGGCCAAGCCTTTCCCTGATCGGAAATTATGTTACATTAGTAGCAACGGACGATGCGACTCATGGAACAGCAATGGCTCAGGGTAAGTTTGTATCATATTTGAGAGTCAGTACCGCGCGGCAAGGGCGCAGCGGACTGGGACTAGAGGCGCAGCGCAAAGCGGTCTCGGATTATCTCAACGGCGGTGCGTGGGAGTTGTCCGGCGAATTTGTTGAGGTCGAATCTGGGAAGCTGGACGGCAGGCCGCAACTGGAAGCTGCCTTGGCTATGTGCGAGTTGACCGGCGCAACCCTAGTGGTTGCCAAGCTGGACCGGCTAAGCCGGAACGTCGCTTTCCTCGCGGCCCTTCAAGATAGCGGGGCAAGGTTTGTTGCTGCCGATATGCCGGAGGCTAACGAACTTACCATTCACATCATGGCCGCTGTCGCACAGGCAGAACGTAAAGCAATCTCGAAGCGGACCAAGGAAGCCCTCGCAGCAGCAAAGGCAAGAGGAACCAAATTGGGAGGTTCAAGGGGCAATTTGGATGATTTGCGAAAAGGGCCAGCCGTCAGCGCGATGGTCAGGGCGAAGGCATCAATGGAACGCGCGTCAAAGGTATATCGTCACATTGAGGCTCTGCAAGCGGCAGGGATAATAACCCTCCGACCCATAGCGGATAAGCTGAACTCAGCGGGGATAACGACACCGCGCGGGGGCCAGTGGGGACCATCGCAAGTGAAGCGGATTCTGGATATGGGAGGCAGGTAGAGGCTTTAGGCGCTAGTTATTCCGCATACCTAACCTGGAACATAAGCTCATGTGATGAATGACAGTAAAGAAATACTTTTTAAGTATCTATGCTGTCGTAAGGGTACGCACTATTATAAAGATCGCTGACCAGAGTATTATTGAATGACCAATGTCGACCTGGTGCTACAGCGTAGTCTGCTCCCGATATAATTTGTTGAGCGCGAGTCAGAGATATTATTTCTCCACGCAAACGAACTTTTTTAGGCTCTATCACTTCTGCTTCTTCGCCGGTGGCTATGTGAACCAGCGTTGATCCGATTGGAATGCCCATTTCCTCGAAGTTCAATGGAGGGCGACGTTTGCGTTCAAATGCCCGAACAGCAGCTAAAGTGCCCGGCTCTGACGCTTCCACTGCATATTCAACCGCGCGTTCTGTCTGAGGGGTTAAATCTTGCCCCGGAAAAGCATTGATAAGCGCAACTGGGCGCTCCGGTGTGATGCTGAAAAACTCGCGAGAGGGGTTAACCCGATCTGGACCAAAAGCAATGTGTAATGCGCGTTCAACAATCCGCGCATCATGAACAGCGCGGGCGACAGCAACTTTGAATGGCAATGGTACGCCTGTTGCTCTGCTCAGTTCAGCTACTCGACGTTCTACGCTCTCGCCGGACGTTCGTCCGATCTTCACCATGTGCGGCATCGCATCATTGGTAAGTACGTAAATTATACCACCATTTTCAGTAGTGTCTGGCATATTTTGTCGGCTTCCAGAAATGAATTTATCGTAAGCACTCTTTTACTGCCAACTCTAGAGAATCAACATGGATGGGAGTTGGGCTTCCGCTTTTCATTTTCCATACGGTGTAACCACCCGGAAGAGGTTTGGCTTTAAGGGCAGTTTGTTTTCCTTCACTGATGAAGCGCGTAAGCAGGCGCGTCTTGTTGTCTTCTTGTATGTCAAAAAGTTTGCGCGCTACAGCATCCGTCAAAAGGTGGCTTCCCTTTGTGTCCAGGCAGTACACGATGCCCTTGTTCCAAACTATAAAGTCTGGATAAAAGTTCGCAGTGTCACTGACCTGACCCCCTGATTTCCACCAGCGCGGATTAGAGGCTGGCAGCTTTGTTGCGCATGAGCGCGGGTTGAGCAATGGCCTGCG
>NZ_JAINEZ010000172.1:0-3806 GCF_019873065.1 Sphingobium sp. PNB | reverse complement strand
TTATCGCGAGGAAGCGGTAATGCGGAGGAGCGCGGCGTAACCGGCGAATTCCCATGATAGTGTGCGCAGTTGCTGCGCATTATATTGGTTGCGAACCTCGGCGGTCCCTGGACCAGCTGAGGAGGCAATCATGTTGAAGTTGCATGACGAGTTGATCACCGAACTCTCGAATTCGCTCACCACACAGAATTACAATCCCGTGGTCGTGGCGAACCACCGTCTCTACGCCCGCGCGTTTCTCGATTATCTGGCCGAGTGCGATATACAGGTCGAGACTGTGACGCCGCAGCAGGTCGATCAGTATTTTGGCTATGCGGTTCAGGATTTTGAGATCCAGTACGGTCGGCCTCCCAGTGCGCGTTGGCACATGTTGCCCCGCACCGCGATCGCCAAGCTCCTCCGGCTTGCTCAAGGCAATTGGCCCCCGGACGCAGAAATGATCGGTCCCGATGACGAGCATCGACATGAAATTTGCCGCGAATACGAGGCATGGCTGCGCGAGGAGCGCGGTTTGGCAAGCGCGTCCATTGCGGCGCTGATGTGGGAGGCGCGAAACTTCCTGCGATGGCAGTTCGACCGGGCCGGTGCCGCCAGCCTCGAAACGTTGAGCATCGTGGACATCGATCTCTACATGGACATGCGCGCGCCTGGTTTACGGCGCAAATCATTGGCCGATGTCGCTGAGCGTCTCCGTTCGGTGGTTCGCCATCTGCATCGGACGGGTCGCATCCCGACCGATCTGACGCCACACATCATCGGCCCCATGCTCTATGCCTACGAAGATGTGCCGTCGACGCTGGAAAGGAGCCAAATCGCCGCGGTTCTGGCGACAACGCAGGAGGACAGATCGCCACGCGGACTACGCGATTATGCGATACTTCAGCTGCTTGCCACGTATGGGCTGCGCGAAGGTGAGATATGCCGCCTTCGGCTCGATGACGTGGACTGGCGCGCAGAATCCCTCCGGATCTGCCACACCAAGACCAACGCGTACTCGTACATGCCGCTAATGGTGACTGTTGGTGAAGCGCTGCTGGATTATCTGCGCCTTGGGCGGCCCCAGGTTGAAGTGCGGGAAATCTTCGTCCGATCCTGCGCACCCTATATCGCAATGACGAACCTGTACGGCATGATCCGCGGTCGGTTGGCCGCCGCAGGCGTAGTGCCAGCAGGAAAGCGGGGGCCGCATGTCTTCCGCCACGCACGTGCGGTCGAAATGCTGCGGGCATCGGTCCCGCAAAAGATCATCGGCGACGTGCTCGGGCATCGATCCACCGAATCCACCAATACTTATCTCAAACTGGCAACAGATGATCTCCGAGCCGTGGCACTCGAGGTGCCTGGAATGGAGGTGCTGTCATGAGCGCCTGGCACGATCCCGATCGCACCGTCGTCGACGCCTTCCTGGTAAAATCGCAGTTCCGGCCGGGAAGCGTACCGACATATCGCTGGTTCCTTTGCACCTTCGAAGATGTTGCCCGCCGGCATCCGGCGGTGGACCGGCAGATGCTCGACGCCTGGCTGAAGGAGATGCAAAAACGTTGGCGATTGTCGACGCTGCTCAATCAGGTCTGCATTGTCGACCGCTTCCTCGACCACCTCGTCGAAATCGGGCTGATCGCCGACAACCCTGTTGCTGCACTTCGCCGTCGGTACAACGTCAAGCAAAGCAAGCCGATCTGGCGGGCCTTGGCTTCCCCGAATCCCGACGAATCCTTGGCCGCGTTACGACGGCCTGCGCCCTTCGGCAGCGTGCTGGGTGACTTCATGCAAGACCATGTCATGCTGATGCGCAGCCGGGGATATCAATATGAAGCGCAGGCTCACTGGCTGCTGCGGTTCGATCGGTTCCTTCAGGCCCGTCCCGACCTCGCGGAGCAACCACTTGAGGCAATGATTGCGAGCTGGGCGGCTGCCAAGCCGACCCGCAACCACGCGGCTGAATGCCAGAAGCTGGCGCGCATCCTGACCAAGGCGCGGTTCCGCCTCGATCCGACTATCCCGCCAAAGCGCTTCAATCCCCGGCCAGAGCGGGAAGTAGCGCGGGAGCATCGGCAACCGCATATCTTCAGCCCGGCTGACGTTCGGCGTATGCTCGATACCGCACGGACTTATCCGTCGCCGGACGCTCCGCTGCGGCCGTTGACCCTCTACACCATGATCATGCTGGCCTATTGTGCCGGGCTACGGCGAAGCGAGCTGGCATGGCTCGATCTTGGTGACGTGGACCTGCAATCAAGCACGATCACGATCCGGGAAACGAAGTTCTACAAGACCAGGATCTTGCCTCTATCCGACAGTGTCGCGGTCGAACTGCGCGCGTACATCGATGCGAGGCGGCGCGCTGGCGGCCCACAGAACCCGAAATCAGGGCTGTTCTGGCATGCCCACTTAAATGACCGCTACAGGCCCGAGGCGGTTACGACAATGATTACCAACGTCATGCGCCGTGCTGGGCTCAAGCCCGCTTCGGGCCGGACCGGGCCGCGGGTCCATGACCTTCGTCACTCGATGGTGGTGAACCGCATCCTCCAGTGGTACCGGTCCGGCATTAACCCTCAGGAAAAACTGCACTTCCTCTCGACCTACATGGGGCACCGGGATCTCCACTCCACGCTGGTCTACATCACCGTCACGCAGGATCTGTTGCAGGAAGCCAGTGAACGGTTCCGCGCGCTCGGCGCCCCGTGCCTTGTCACGGAGGCGCGGCCATGAGGAAAGGCAATCCATTGCCCGCGTTGTTGCGGGCGTTCTTCCAGGAGTGGCTGGCCGAGCAGCGCAGCGCGTCAATCCACACGATCCGCTCTTATCGCGACACCTGGCGGCTGCTGCTTCGGTTCGTCGCGGAGCGAAAAGGCTGCGGGGTCGCGCGGCTGACGCTCACCGACGTCTCGGCCGGCGAGGTGCGCGCGTTCCTTCATCATACCGAGCATGGCCGCAAGACCACGATCGGCACGCGGAACTGCCGACTGGCCGCCATCCGCAGCTTCTTCAGCTTCGTGGCGGACAAGAATCCGGAATACATCGCGCAGTGCTCAGAGGTCCTGGCTGTTCCGTTGAAGCGGGAGCCCACCTCCGCGCCGTGCTACCTCGAGCCCGAGGAGGTCGAGGCCATCCTCGCCCAGCCCAACCGATCGACACTCGAAGGGCTGCGCGACCATGTACTGCTCTCGTTCCTCTATAACAGTGGCGCGCGAATCCAAGAGGCGCTTGACCTCTGTCCCGAAGCAATCCGGTTCGATGCACCGAACTTCGTGCGTCTTTACGGCAAGGGGCGCAAGGAACGCATCTGCCCGCTCTGGCCAGAAACCGTGGCATTGCTCAGGAAGCTACTGGAGCGACAGCCCCGTGCGCCCGATGAGCGGATCTTCGTCAATCGATACGGTGAACCGCTAGGGGCGTCAGGGGTGCGGTTCAAGCTCAACGCCTACGTGGAACAAGCCGCGAAATCGACGCTGACCCTCCAGTCAAAACACGTTACGCCTCACAGCTTCCGGCACGCGACCGCCGTCCACCTCGTTGCCGCCGGGGTCGATATCACCGTCATCCGCAGTTGGCTCGGGCACGTCAGTCTCGATACGACCAATCACTATGCTCAGGCCAATCTGGAGACCAAACGAAAGGCGCTGGAACAGGTTGGCGCCCCGGCGGCGAGCAACGTGCCACCTTCGTGGAAGCGAGATGCCAATCTGATGGGATGGCTCGACACCCTATAGAATAATGTGAAGGACGTGGCGAAATGTTCCGCAGCTTTGCAGGACTACGCCGCGCTCCTCCGCATTACCGCTTCCTCGCGATAAGCGATC
>NZ_JAINEZ010000171.1:0-3810 GCF_019873065.1 Sphingobium sp. PNB | reverse complement strand
TATTATCGCGAGGTTGGAATAATGCGAAGGAAGTCAGCTATGCACGAGAATTACGCCGTTTTCTAACCGCGTTGCTGCGCATTATTTTTGTTGCGAACGTCTCCGGTGTCTGAAACGACCGAGGAGACAAACGTGCTGAATATCCATGATGAGCTGATCGCTGACCTGTCCAGATCTTTGACCGAGAAGCGCTACAATCCAGTGGCTGCCCAGAACAATGTTCTCTACGCGTCCGAATTTCTGATTTATCTTTCGGAGATTGATCTGCCGATTGAGGTTGTGACCCCGTCACATGTCGATCAGTATATTCGGTATGCGACTGAGTGCTTCGAAGCCAAATATGGTCGGTATCCTTCGCCACGATGGGATAGGCTTCCCCGAACAGCGATTTGTAAAATCCTCAGCCTTGCACAGGGGCAATGGCCGCCGCAGTCAGAAGTTGCGGAGGAGTCCGCCAAGCTGCACGGTGATTTAGCTAATGGCTACAGAAGATGGATGGAAGACGAACGAGGATTTACCGATCAAACCGTTCGAGGAAATATGTGGGAAGCAAGAACCTTCCTTAAATGGCAATTGGACCGGGGGTCGGATAATAGCGTCTTATCGTTGAGTGTAAGTGACATAGACGCATATATGGACATGCGTAGCTCCAATATGAGCCGTAAATCGATTTCAGGAATTGCGGCGCGGCTCCGCTCGTTGCTCCGATACCTGTATCAAGCAAGGCTTGTTTTGACCGATCTTGCTCCCCTTGTCATCGGGCCGAGCATCTATGCCTATGAGGGCGTACCTTCGATAATCGATAGCACCCAGATCAGGGCCGTCCTGGAAGAAACTGCGAAGGACAAGTCGCCCCGGGGTTTGCGCGATTATGCCATACTCCAAATCCTGGCCACATATGGGCTCAGGGATCGTGAAATTGTTAGAATCTCAATAGATGACTTGGATTGGCGAGCGGCGACATTGCGCGTTAGCCACCGGAAAACAGGAACATTTTCTATTCTCCCACTATCCGATGCGGTCGGAGAGGCTTTAATCGAATATCTGCGGCATGGACGCCCGCAAGTAGAATCACGCAATATATTTGTTCTGGCGTTGGCGCCCTACACCCCGATGACGACTGTTTACAACGTGGCGTCGAGGCGATTGGCGGCGGCAGGCGTCCATCTGCCCGGCAGGCGAGGGCCGCATGTCTTTCGGCACGCGCGCGCGACCGAGTTGCTTCGCGCTTCGGTTCCGCAAAAGATCATTGGGGATCTGCTTGGGCATCGGTCGGTCGAATCCTCAAATACCTACCTCAAGCTTGCGACTGAGGATCTCAGGGGGGTGGCGCTTGAAGTACCGGGATCGGGGGTGCGGTCATGAGCGCGTGGCTGGATACCGACGATACAGTGGCCGAGGAATTTCTGAAGACGCGCAAATTGACGGAGAAGCGCTTCAGAGCTTATCGGTCCGTTATCCGCAGCTTTGAGCGAGTATCTCAAAGGCATCAGGCGTTAAGCCGCGAGATGCTCTCCGAATGGATGAGGGAGCGTAAGGTAAACTTTTGGCCGAAGTCGTCCCAGGTACAGGAAATACATATCGTCGACGACTTCATCGATTATCTGCTTAAACGTGGCCTGATTGACAAAAATCCCATTGCTGACCTTCGGTTAAAACATGGTGCAAGGGGCAATAGACCAGTGTGGCGGGCTATTGCGTCTCCAAATCCGGATGATGCCCTCGTGGCGCTTCGTCGGCCGGCTCCCTTCGGGAGCTTCTTGGGCGATTTTATGCAGAACCATGTGACGCTGATGCGCAATCGTGGTTACAAATACACGACAGAGGCGGACCTTCTGCTCAGATTTGATCGCTTTCTTCAGGCTAGTCCGCATTTGGCGGGAGAGAGTATTGAGAAGATGGTAGCCGCATGGGCGGCCGCCAAGCGCACACCGCATCACGCTGCACAATGCCAAAAAGCGGAGCGGATGCTCACCAAGGCCCGATATCGCATCGATGCAAAGATGCTCCCAAGACCGTGCGATCCGCGAGTTGGGCAACAGGTCGCGCGGATTTATCGGAAACCTCATATTCTCAGCCCTGGTGACGTACGGTTGATGCTCGACGTGTCACGCTCCTACTCGACGCGGACGTTTTCCTACCGTCCGCTATGTGCGCGGCACATGATAATTCTGGCCTATTGTGCTGGATTGCGCCGCGGGGAGATTGCCAGGCTGAATCTCGGCGACGTGGACTTCAATTCCGGGACGATCACGATCCGGGACACGAAGTTCTACAAGACCAGAATTCTACCTTTGTCCGACAGCGCCTTGAGCGAGCTGGGCGCTTTTGTCGACGCGAGACGAGGCGCCGGCGCCTCGCAAGATCCGCAGTCTGCGCTGTTCTGGCATGATCATCCGAGTGGCCGCCACAGCTCGTATATGGTCTCCAAAATGATCACCGAAGTCATGCGCCAAGCCGGGCTTAAACCTCTTTCTGGGAGGGCGGGGCCACGCGTTCATGATCTTCGGCACTCAATGGTCGTGAACCGGATTCTCGAATGGTACAGAACCGGCGTAAATCCTCAGGAAAGGCTGCGCTTCCTTTCCACCTATATGGGCCACCGCGACATCAATTCCACGCTGGTCTACATAACCGTCACGCGCGATCTCCTGCACGAAGCGAACGAGCGCTTCCGCGCCATTGGCATCCGATGCCTTAACCTGGAGGTGGCGTCATGAAAAAGGGCGATCCCTTTCCGACGTTGTTGCGAGCGTTCTTCCAGGAGTGGCTGGCTGAGCAACGCAACGCATCGATCCACACGATCCGGTCTTATCGGGATACCTGGAGGCTGTTGCTCCGATTCGTTGCAGAACGAAAGAAGAGCGTGGTCGCGCGGCTGACCTTGGCTGATATTTCAGCCAGCGAGGTGCGGGCGTTTCTCAATCATGCCGAGAATGAACGCAAAGGCACGATCGGCACACGCAATTGCCGGCTCTCCGCAATCCGTAGCTTTTTCAGCTTCGTATCGGGCAAGGACCCCGAGTTGATTGTTCATTGTGCGGAAGTTCTTGCGGTGCCGGTGAAACGGGAACCCACCTCTGCCCCGTTCTACCTCGAACCTAACGAGGTCGAGGCCATTCTTGCACAGCCTGACCGGTCAACTCTCGCGGGGCTTCGCGACCATGTGCTGCTTTCGTTTCTTTATAACACGGGAGCGCGTATCCAGGAGGCGCTGGACCTATGCCCAGACGCAATCCGGTTGGACGCCCCTAATTTCGTGCGGCTCTATGGGAAGGGCCAGAAGGAACGCATCTGCCCGCTTTGGCCGGAAACGGTCATGCTGCTCGAAACGCTGCTGGCAAGGCAGCCTCGAGCGCCCCATGAACGTATCTTCGTCAACCGCTATGGCGAGCCCTTGGGCGCCTCAGGGGTGCGGTTCAAGCTCGCCGCCTATGTGAAGGAAGCAGCGAAAACCGTACCGACCCTGCGATCGAAGCATATAACCCCGCACAGTTTTCGGCACGCGACGGCAGTTCATCTTGTTGCTGCCGGGGTCGATATCACTGTCATCCGCAGTTGGCTTGGCCACGTCAGCCTCGACACGACTAACCACTACGCCCAGGCCGATTTGGAAACGAAGCGCAAGGCGCTGGAGCGGGTTGGCGTTCCAGTAACAGGCACCGCTACTCCTTCGTGGAAACGAGAGGCCAGTTTGATGGAGTGGCTGGACACCCTGTAAATTAATGCGAAGGAGCGTGGCAAAATATGGCGGTTTTGCACTTATGTCCCGCGCTCCTTCGCATTATTACAACCTCGCGATAATATGCA
>NZ_JAINEZ010000170.1:0-3875 GCF_019873065.1 Sphingobium sp. PNB | reverse complement strand
CGCCTGCAAAGCATAGGCCGGATCGAACGCTCGTCGAATATCCATAAGATTTTAGAGTGCTACGCCCACCCGCGCACAGGTCTCCATAAAACGACTGAGCAGAGTGCCCCGCAGTGCGTGTGAAGAGGGCTTGCTGTCGGGCTCCTTTCGCTCTCTTCACGCGTCAAAAAAGCGCGCGGGGCAATCCGCGAACCTCCAGAGCAAGGGACTGGATAGTGAAGACCATAACCAAGATTGGGCTGCGCGGTGGCGCGGCTCTCCAGGTGCTGACTCTTGTCAGCGCCGGCCTTACGACTTTCTCCGCACCCGCATTCGCGCAAGCGTCGCAAGCTTCCTCGGACGAACCGTCTAGTGACACGATCGTCGTTACCGGTTCCATTATTCGCCGCACTGACGCCGAAACACCCTCGCCAGTGACCCGGGTCACAACTGAGGAACTGGACCGCCGTGGCATCAACACCGTGCAGGACGGCATTCAGAAACTGGCCTCCAATAACGGCCCCGCCCTTACCAACGGCTTCACTGCCAACGGCGCTTTCGCTGGCGGTGCATCCGCTGTCTCGCTGCGTGGTCTGTCAACCAACTCGACGCTCGTGCTGTTCGACGGCCTGCGCGCTGCTTATTACCCGCTGGCGGACGACGGTTCGCGTAATTTCGTCGACCTCAACACCATTCAGGACGATATCGTTGAAAATGTCGAAGTCCTGAAGGACGGCGCTTCCTCCAGCTACGGCGCGGATGCCATTGCCGGCGTGGTTAACATTATCACCAAGCGTGAATTCAAGGGCATTGCCGGTCGGGTCGAGGCAGGTGTTGCCGAAAATGGCGCTGGGGGCAGTCAACGCCTGTCGCTGATGGCCGGCACCGGCGATCTGGATGACAATGGTTTCAACGCTTATATCAGCGGCTTCTACTATCATTCGGAAGCGGTTTATAATCGTCAGCTTGATGCACCCTTTAATTCTTCCGATCAGCGCGGCATCGGCGGCCATAACGGCCAGGCCTATGGTCTGGACGCGAACGGCGTTCTGGAAAATAATGGCACGCTGACAGCGCAGGGCGATGGTAATTACAATCTAGGCAACCTGTATGTTCGCCCAGCAGACGCTCTCACCAACACCGCAATTGCGGGCAGCCGCTATCAGTTGCTGGCCGGCCGTTGCATCAACGGTACGCCCTATGCCCCGACGGCTGCAGACCGCGCACCCAGCAACAACGCCAATATTCCAAACCTCGTCTGCAACGAGGACGGCGTGAACAAATATGGTGTCGTCGCTCCCGAAATTCAGCGTTTCGGCGGTTCCGCACGCATCACAGCTCGCGTTGGCGATACGTCGGAAGCATATCTGTCTGTCAATTTCCAGCAGTCCACCGTCAGCTATACCGGTGGTCCGCCGACGATCCGCGGAAATGCGCCGACCGGCATTTTTTATCCGCAGTTCTCGACGTCGAGCAATGCCGCCGTGCGCGCGCCTGGCTCGTTCGTGCTGTCGCTGCCCGTCTATGTCTGCGCTCGTTCTACCGTTGGCCCGTGCACCGCGACCAACGGCACGCTGAATCCAAACAATCCGTTTGCTACGGCCGGCCAGAATGCGCTGATCATCGGCGGCCTTCCCACGACGATCACGTCCAAGGAAACCCGCAGCCGCGTCTATCGCGCTGCTGCTGGCATTCAGGGCACGATATTCGACGATGTCGACTACAAGGTCGATTTTACGGCGATGCACACCGATCTGCGCCGCAAGATGGATGGCTATGTCTATATCCAGCACCTGCTGGATGTGATCAAGGACGGGTCGTATAACTTCGTCAATCCGGCCGCGAACAGCCAAGACGTTCAGGATTATCTGACGCCAACGAACATCTCGAATGCCTCGTCGGACCTGTATCAGGGCCAGTTCACCATGTCGAAGGCGATCGCAGATTTGCCGGGCGGTCCGCTGCAGGTCGCGATCGGCGGATCGATCTATCATGAAGCCGTCGACGCTCCCAGCGCCAACTCGGACATCAATGGTCCCACCATGCGTTATTTCACTCTCAACGCATTTGGTACCAAGGGTAGCCGCACCGTTTCGTCGGCCTTCGGTGAAATCGTCGCTCCTGTCATCGACCAAGTCGAACTGGAAGCGTCGGGTCGTTATGACCACTATAGCTCGGGTCAAAGCGCCTTCTCGCCCAAATTTGGCATCAAGGTGAAGCCGGTTCGTCAGTTGCTGCTGCGCGGCACCTATTCGAAGGGCTTCCGTATCCCGTCCTTCGGTGAAGCCAATGCTTTGCCGACCACCGGTTATGTGTCGCAGGTTGCCGCCAACATCCCGGCGGCTTTCCGCGCTCAATATGGTGCGGCTTGTGCCACTACACCGGCATCCTGCCCGACCTATCTGACCAACTACTCTATCGGTCAGACGACGCTGGCTTCGCCCAATCTCAACCCAGAGAAGTCGCGCAGCTTCACGGCCGGCGCGGTGTTCGAGCCGATCCGCAACCTGTCATTCACCGTTGACTATTACAACATCAAGAAGACTGGGGCGATCACCTCCCCGTCGACGGCGCCTGCTATCGCAGCTTATTACGCCGGCCAGCCGATCCCGGCCGGCTTCAACGTCATCGCCGACGCGCCGGACGTTAACAATCCGACGGCCACTCCGCGTATAGCCTTCGTTGAATCGACGCTGATCAACTCCGACACCATCAAGTCGGAAGGTATCGACTTCGGCGCGAACTTCACTCACGATTTTGGCGGTGTGAAGTGGTCGAGCAATCTGGAAGCTTCCATGCTGATCAATCTCAGCACGACCTTCCCCGACGGCACGACCGAAAAATATGTCGGTACCCTGGGTAACTTCAACCTGACGGCTGGTTCGGGCACGTTCAAGTGGCATGGCTATTGGTCGAATACGCTGGACTTCGGCAAGCTGGCTTTGACTGGCACCGTCAACTACACGTCGGGCTATGACCTGTCGGCGATGGATCAGGGGAATGAGTATAAGGATTGCGGTCTGTCGCCTGGCTACGGCGACTGTCATGTGTCCAAGTACATCACCTTCGACCTGAACACGAACTTCAAGGTCACGGATAAGGTGAACTTCTATGTGAACGTCATCAATCTGTTCGACAACCTGCCGGACATCGACCCGGTCACCTATGGTGCGTTCCTGTACAACTCGGTTCAGGCGGGCGAAGGCGTGTATGGCCGGATTTTCCGGGCCGGCGCGCGCTTCAAGTTCTGATCGGACGAAATGCAAACAGAAGAGGCGGTCTCTTGTCGAGGCCGCCTTTTTCGTAAAGGAGGAATTTTCGATGAAGCTGTTTCCCATCATTCTGATCTGCGGGTCTGTGCTGGCTCCGCCGACTTTCGCAGCCGATGCACCGTCTGGTCAGGCGATGTCAGCGGGGAGCGCCGCGGAAAAGAAAATCTGCCGCCGGGAAACGGTAACAGGGTCGTTCATGCCCAAGCGCACTTGCCATACGCGAGCGGAGTGGGAAGCGATCGAACAGAATGCGAATGCGGAAAAGGACCGAGCAGGCACACGCTCATTGTCGGGGAATTGGCGTTCGAACTAAACGCGGCACGAAAAAGCTGCGTGATTGGGATGTTCACCATTCACCTTATATCCACGGCTGTGTTGATCGCGATCAACAGCATCTTCCAATGGACAAAGCCCTCCTGAGCCTAGCGGCTTCTTCTCCTCCTTTGCAGCCGCCCCGAGGACGGGCTTGCGGCTGTTGCATTTCAGCGACATAGCGGCGAGCAAAATTATCGCAGATTAGTTCCGTAGCTTTACTTTTGTTAACCCGCCTTATTCACCAAAAGTGTCCTGAAGGGTTGGCGGGAGTGGCGTAAGCCTCTGATCTGAATTAGGAACTGGGTGTCT
>NZ_JAINEZ010000169.1:0-4088 GCF_019873065.1 Sphingobium sp. PNB | reverse complement strand
AACGAGAGCAATCGTCACGGCTTCAAGGCGGGTCAGAGTTATGCTGACGCGGCCATTGCGAAGGGCGTTGGTGAAGCGGGTCATGGTCAGTACCACCCCATGTCACGATCAAGCTGCTCGTGCGCTTCGTCGCGTTCCTGCTGGTAGGCATTGCGAGCCTCGCGGACACATTCGGGCGCGCCGCAGTCATCAAGCGGTTCGGAAAAGCGATCCTTGGGACCGATGTCTGCGCCGCAGTTGAAACAGTAGTGCCTGTTAGAAGCCATCATACCTGCTCCTGTGATGCTGAATCTCATCCGCGCCCTGCCCCCGATAAGAGGCAGGACAGGGGGAGATTTAGGGGGTGGTGGGATGGATGATCCGAACATGCGGGAAGCGGTGACTGTGAAATTCAGCCTCGCGCTGAATGTCCTGCAACCGGTCTCGCTTAACCGGCTCCTTGCGCATCCCGGAACCGGGACAATCAAGTCGCGTCCGCTGTTCCATAACGGCGGTCCACTTCTTGCCGTCGTGGCTGCTTTCGAGGCGGTAGGTCATGCGACCCACTCCGGGTGGCGGTATATCGCTTTCGCAACGCGATCATTCGCAGGGTCATAAAGATATGCCACGGCATCGTCGTTGCCGAGCATAACCACCGCGATCATGTTCTCGCGAGCAAACCGCTTGGCGGCACTCTCGACCGAACGACGCGGCGCCAGGGCGGCCCACTCTTTGGTGGTCTTAACGTAAGAAGCGGAACGAACGAACATGCAAGCCTCCCTGTGTTGGCCGCCGAATTGCGGCAGGGTTTGCAAAGTTGGTCCGTTGGTGAGCGCCGTCTGCGCCATTCTCTTCCTCCTTCGGCGTTCGTTAGGCGGCCATGACCAGCGTGGCGGACGAAAGGCAGCGGGCGACAATCACCGCAGCGCACTCTTCGGCGCTGGGGAACTCGCAGGCAGCGTCATACCCGACCGCATCAATGCAGGCGTCGAGAAGGCGATTGCTGGTCTGGATGTAGCCGCGCGGATCAGCGCAGGTTTCGAAGTCGCCCATGCGATGCAGGCTGCTCAACAGCCCGTCGATGGTTTCGAATTGCGCGAGAGTGATCTGCATTCTCTTCCTCCTTCGGCTTGGCCGGTAGGAGGGGTTATGGGGGATATTTCCCCCGCCGTCAATAGAAATGTGTGAAATTTCCCCCACTATTTTTCAGGCACAAAAAAGCCTCGCCTCGCGGGGCTGGTGGTCAGATAATGACCGCTTGACAGCTTCCTGCGGTATTGCAAGCATACGTAGCAATATTAACGCAGCAAGCATGGTGAGAATATGAATGATCGCAAGAAGGGTGGGGAGGCGAGAGCCAAGAGTTTGACGCCCGACGAACGGAAGGCGATTGCGCAGGTCGCCGCATCCGCAAGGTGGGCGAAGAAGGAGGTCGCGACCAATCTTCCTAAGGCCACCCACCAGGGGAAGATGATAGTCGGGGAGGTGGAACTTGATTGCTATGTTCTAGAGGATGGCCGCCGCCTGATCCACAAGCGCGGCATGGCAAAAGCCCTCAACCTGAAGTCGGCCGGCGGCAACGCCTTTCTCCGCTCGATGACGCGAAAAGGCATTGGATCCGAACTCGGCCAAAAACTGGTCCAAATCATAGAAAATCCGGTTATTTTCAAGCCCTTGACCATGGATTCGGCCCATGGGTATGACGCCGAAGTTTTGGTGGAGGTTTGCAAGGCGATCCGGCGCGCGCATGAGGGCGGCAAACTTACTGGATCACAGGAATTTCTCGCGGTTCAGGCCGCTGTTCTGCTTAACGCATTCGCCAAGGTTGGCGTTGCGGCGCTGATTGACGAAGCCACTGGCTTTCAAGAGGTTCGCGGCCCAGACGCCCTGCGGCTTTTGGTCCAGCAGTACATTGAAGCGGAAAAGCGTGAATGGGAAAAGCAGTTCCCTGATGAATATTATGATCGCCTCAATGAGTTGTACGGCAGCAAGCGGATGACGCGGACAAGCACCGGCATTGTGATCCAGAACCGTCCGCAGCACTTCGCCTTATTCACGCGTAAGTACGTTTATCATCCTTTGGAGAATGGGGCAGTTCTCGATGAGCTTGACCAGATCAATCCAAAGATCGATCGCAAAGGGAATCGGAGAGCGCGCTTCCATCAGCACTTGAGTTATGATTACGGGTTGCAAAAGCTCAAGCGCCAGATGCAGGAAGTCATGACGCTGATGGCTGTTTCGGATTCGGTCGGGCAGTTCAAGCGCCTATTCCAAAAGCGCTTTCCCCAAGTGGGCGACCAAGGGGATTTAGGGCTGGACTAGCCCCCTACTCCCCCACCCCACAAAACACCGTCACCGCAGGCGCGCCACCGCCAAAGATATTCGCCGCCCCCAGCTTGGCGGGCACGGGATAGTGATCCACCCGCTCGACGGTCAGGATCAGTACATCATCGCCCTGCTGAATGTGCAGCCGGTCGCCCCGGTGCGGGATCGCCGCGAACTGGTACAGGCCCGGAGCCGTGTCACCGTCGATGTAGATGTTGGCGAGGATGGTCATCCTTCAGATGAGGTATTCCAGCCGCCAAATGCGATGCACCACAGCAACACCATCGCCAAAGGCGGGAAGATCGCCACAAGCACCCAAGCCCGCGACCATCCAATCCGCTTAAGGATTGCATTGAGCGGTATCATCCACGCCGCCCATACGACCAGCAGGATGATCCAGTGCATCAAAGAATAGGAACCCATATTACCCCCCCGGTTTAACCCTTGGCGTCAGACTGCGGATTCTGATTTGGCATCGTGAACAGGACAGGCGATGCCCATACCACCTCAACATTTTCCATGTCGGCCGCGTTCAGCGAGCGGAGCGTATACCTGCCGGCCATGGTGCCGGCGCTCAGGATTTTCAGGTAAGTGCCGCCATCAGTCAGGTGGACCGCGCAATGGCGGCCGAGATATTGAGGCAGCACGCCCTCATGATCGCGCCGGACATAGATAATGTCCCCTGGCTCATATTTCGGGAGCATCGACTCCCCCTTAACCCGGAGAGCCATAAGCCTTCCCGGCGCCAATGGCGGGCGCGGAACCAGCTCGAACTGGTCGCCATCATTGAAATAGGCAATCAGGCCGCCCGCGCCAACTTCCCCTAACAGGGGCACGCGCTCGGAACCAATCAGATCCTCTATCGGCATTTCCAAAGCCACCGCTATTGCGTCAAGCGTCCCGATCCCCGGATTTTCTGTTTTCTTGAGCAAATCCCTGACCATGGATTCGCTCAGGCCAGCCGCCGACGACAGGCTGCGCTTGGTAAAGCCCTTCCGATTCATGGCACGCTCTATCGATGCGCGGATTTCTTCGATTCTGGGGCGGCTGCTCATGGGGGATATATCCCACGCAGCGTCTATATTAAGGAAGGCGCGTAATTTCCCCCACCCCAATCCTTGACTGGGGGATATTTCCCCCATAGAATGCCTGTCCATGGCAGAGCTACTCAACAGCATTTCATCCTTCTGCGAGGCTCATGGTCTCTCGGAATGGCAGTTTGGCGAACTCGCGCTGAATGACCGGCACCTGATCCGCCAACTGCGGGATGGCCGCGATCTTCGGATGAGCACAGTCGAGCGGCTCAAGGCTTTCATGGCCACCTACCGCCCCACCAAGCAGGCGGATGCAGCATGAGCGGGCTGACCCAGAACTGGAGATCGTAAATGAGCGACATTGAAATTCGCCTCGAATGCCTGCGCCTTGCGAATGCTGGCTTTGGCGAACTGCCTAGTGACATCGTGTCCCGCGCCCGCGCCTACCACGATTTCCTGACCGGCAAGAGCGACCAGACGCCGCGCCAGATCATAGACGCGGCGCTGGAGGCGGCCAATGTCAGCTAATGTCGCGATAGCCGCTCGTCGCTTGCAGGCATCGCGCATAGGTGTCGAGAACGGTCTTTTCGTCCTTAAAGTAGTTCGCCCCTTCGCGAATGATGGTGAGCAGTCTGAAGGCGACTTCTTCTTTCGTGGTGGAGGCAGGAAAGTTCGTAACGCGCACATCGTCAGCCATCGTGATTCCTTTCGTGGTTGTTTCGCAATCGCCACGATGACCGAAGCCGCTGG
>NZ_JAINEZ010000168.1:0-4102 GCF_019873065.1 Sphingobium sp. PNB | reverse complement strand
ATTGGGGCGACGTTATCGTGCTGGTCGGCGGCAATGAACTGCGGCGGTTCGAATATCAGTTCCGTCCCGTCATCTACGCCGACATCGAAGCGCGCTCCGCCGCGTTCTGGAGGTCGATCGAAGAGGGTAGGACGCCAAGCGCCGACTATACCCGCGACCTGCCCGTCATCAGCGCGATCTATCCCGACGCGACCGATGCCGTGGTGGACCTGCGCACGGACAATCTGGCCTGCGATGCCGCCGCCCGCTGGCTGACGGGCAAAGCGCTGGAGAAGCAGGGCAAGGCGCAGGCGGATGCGGCCCAGGCCGAACTGCTCGACAAGATGGGCGAGGCAGGCGTGGCGCTAATCGACGGCATGACCGTCAAGTGCCCGACTGTGAAGGCCACCCCGGATCGCATCATTTCAGCCGAGGACATCGGCTCCACCATCAAGGGCCGGAAATCCTATCGCCGGTTCAGCATCACGGAGAAAGCAGCATAATGGCTACCCAGCTTCAAGAACGCCGGGCAGACCCGGTTGTCGCCCTTCGCCAAAGCCTGTCCCAGATGGGCGACCAGCTCAAGATGGCGCTTCCCTCGCATATCAATGT
Source organism: Sphingobium sp. PNB (assembly GCF_019873065.1). NCBI lineage: Bacteria > Pseudomonadati > Pseudomonadota > Alphaproteobacteria > Sphingomonadales > Sphingobiaceae > Sphingobium > Sphingobium sp. PNB. Next base: position 3,511 of record NZ_JAINEZ010000168.1, on the reverse strand, counting down.
CGAGAAATTCCAGCGCGTCACCATGACGGCAATCCAGGCCAACCCCGACCTGCTGAACGCTGATCGCCGGTCGCTTTTCGGCGCGGTCGTGAAAGCGGCGCAAGACGGCCTGCTTCCTGATGGCCGCGAAGGAGCGCTGGTTATCTTCAACCAGAAGAACCGGCAGACGAATGGGTGGGACAAGAAGGTCCAGTGGATGCCCATGATTGCCGGCGTCCTTAAGAAAATCCGGCAGTCGGGCGAAATCGCCAGCGTCGATGTCCATGTCGTGCATGAGCATGACAAGTTCACCTACCGTCCCGGCCTCGACACGGTTCCGGTATTTGAGCCGGACTGGTTTGCTGATCGCGGCGCCCCCATCGGCGCCTATGCCATCGCTACGTTGAAAACTGGCGAGGTGATCCCGCCAGAGATCATGAACGTCCAGCAGATCGAAGCCGTGCGCAAGGTGTCGCGGGCGTCGGACAAAGGGCCGTGGGTCGACTGGTGGGGCGAAATGGCGCGGAAGACGGTCATGCGTCGGTTCGCCAAGCGTCTACCGAGTTCCACCGACATTGAAGCGGAATTCGAGCGCGACGAGACGATGCTGACCAAATCGGCAGCACTCGCGATGGCGGCAGAACCAGAGGTGCAGCAAATCGAGGCGCATCCGCCGTTGGGCCGCCTAGACGCCCTTGAGCAGCAGATCGAGACGCAGGCAGATGTCTCTGGAGAAGGTCCCGCCGACGAACAGCGCGGCGAAGCGCATAGCGATGCTGTCACGCTGCAATCCGCCATGGCGGAGATCGACGCCTGCGAAACGGTGATCGATGTCGACCGCAAGGTTCAGGAACTCGCGCTGATGCTGAGCGAGGAAGACGGCGACGAACTGTACGTCCATGCCGGCGTCCGCAAGACGGAGTTGGGGGCGAAGAAATGACCCCCGACCAACTCAACGATCTGATTGCCGACCAGCGGGAAAGCGGCGCGACCTATCGCGAGATAGCGGACCGCCTGACCGAAGCCGGGCATCCGATCACCAAGGACGCCGTAGCGTGGCGGTGCCGCAAGATGGGGTTGTTCCGGGAACAGGATCGCGCCCGGTACGGCAACCCTGTCGGCGGACGCTCTTTCACTCCGCTGGAAGATCAAACGATCACCGAAATGCGGCTTGCCGGCGCATCCATCCACAAGATCGGGACCACCATCGGGCGCCGCTACCAAAGCGTTTACGTGCGCCTCTTCACGCTGGCGCGCCTCGATGAATTGAACGCAGCCTGAGGGGAGCAACCCATGTTCGGACTTATCACACGCAAGAAGCACGAAGCCGCCCTGGCCCTGATGGCTAAGGCGAATGTGGATTTGGACGAAACGCTGATGGTTCGCGAGGCGACTATCGGGCGGTTGCAGCGGGAGAATGCTGCGCTTCTGTCCGAACTGACCCGATTCCGTGAGGCGCGGGCCAAGGGGAACAAAAACCTAATTCCAGGCGGAAAGAAGAAGCAGGCCTCCGCCTAACCCATTCCAACGGCCCGGCGAAGCGCGCTGTCAACCGGGATGTAAAGGCAGCGCAGAAAGGTTTCACGATGGCGCAAGTCAACCGCTACCTCAAAGACAAGGCAATGGATCACATCGACCATGCCCTTGGCCGCCCGGTCGATCCCCGATCAGAAACGTATCGCAATTACTTCTACGTGATCGGTGACACTGATCTGCGGCGCGACATGACGGCGTCCCCGTACTGGCGGGGCGACGGAAAGGGCGGCGAAGGGGAATATTTCGTTGTCACGGATGAGGGGCGGGCAGCACTGGCCGATTGCGCCGGTTCCCGCGCAGTCATCGCTCTTGCCGGAAAGGTGGAATGATGCGCGCCTTCATCTGCGTCGGTGTCGCGATCATCGGAACCATCCTTATCATCATGGCGGGATTGGAACTTGGCTTGCTCGATTGCAATGGTCAGCCCTGTCACGCCGCCACCCCTCCCTCACAGGATCAGAAGGGGGAGGAGGGGTAATGGATCGCGCCGAAGCACTTTCCGCACTGGCGGAAAACGACGCCCTGCAAGTCGATCTTGAAGGGGCCGTCCCGCTGGCTCAGCGCATTGTCGAGGATTTGGTTAGGTCGCTTGGCGATGCCATATTCGCAACGGAACTAGCTTTCTGTCAGGGCGCCCGTCGCTGCGACCTGTGGACGATCAGCGCCAATTCATCGGCGGGATTCAAAGCCCGCGCCTATGAGGTGAAAATCTCCCGTGCGGACTTCCGGCGCGATACCGCGATCAAGCAGCGGGAAGCGCGCCTATTCTCCGACCAGTTCTTCTATGTGACGCCCGCCGGGCTTATCAAACCTGATGAGGTGCCAGATTGGGCCGGGCTGATCGAATATGCAGATGGCAAGTTCAAGACGGTCATCGGCGCGCCCTATCGCGACAAGGATGCCCCGACATGGGAGCTTGTCGTTTCGCTGATCCGCAACAGCGGCAACGTCAATCGCGACACCGACCTGTTGAAAATGCGGGTTCGCGAGGCTGAGCGCAAAATCTCCCGCGCGGCAAAGGCGGTCGAACTGAGGGGGATCAAGGCGTGGGAGATCGGATTGTGACCACAACCCCGGATCAGACCAATGAGGTGACGCATGGGTGAGAAACACTGGTCGATCAAAACCGCGCTGGAACAAATCACAAAGTGCGATTTTGTGTGTGAAGCTGGGCCGCTGGCACATAATCAAGCATGGGCTTGGCTTGAGGCTGCCGCAAAAGTCGGTCCCGAATTCTGGCCCGGTCAAGGCGTTTGGTTTGAAGTTGAGGCGGAGGTAGCGGGTGTCAAACTGAAGCAGGCCGCCCATTTCTACATCGTCGCTTGCGCTATGGAGAGCGACATCGAACGCCGGTATTGGACCTATAGCCTTAGCGCCGATCCACCCGCCCCATATCACTATGGAAATGTTCATTTTCGCGGTGTGCGTGGCGATAAATTGATGCTGGAAAATCCGGAGGCAAAAGCATGACAGAGCAGCGCAACGATGCGGTGAGGGAGGCGCTAACCGAGGCTTACGATTACATTCGGGCCGGATCGCCGCCAGAACGATGGGCCGTGATGGTCATGCGCCTGTCCAAAGCCCTTTCTCCTTCGCCTGCATCCTCTCCGGTGGGGGAGGGGCTAATTTCTGAGCTAACCGACGCTCTTGAGGACGCCAAGAATAACGGCTTCGGCGAAGAGTTCTTTCGAAGAGCCGTTAATGACCTCCTAGCTCGCGCCCGTGCATATCCATCGGTGACAGAGCGGCGGAGCGTGGGCAGGCTGAGCAAGGCTGTTGTGTCGCTGGTAATAGCCGCCCGTGAAGCATGGGAAGTGGACTGCGTCTCCGGCGATGATCTGGACAAGGCGCTAGAGCCATTCGCCGCCCTTGTTCCTTATGAAAACGAGCCGGATCGCGAAGCCCTTTCCCCATCGGTAGAGCCTGCGGGCAATGGGCGGGAGGCGGTCGAAAATGCCTTCATCGCTGGGTGGGAGGCACAAAAGGCCGGTCGCAG
>NZ_JAINEZ010000167.1:0-4115 GCF_019873065.1 Sphingobium sp. PNB | reverse complement strand
CTAACCCGGCACCATGAACCCGCCGCGACAATCTGTTCTCATCCTGATAGTCGCTGACCTCTCACCCAGATCGTCGCGCTATAGTAAGTATTGCTGGCAGATCGAAAGCCACATTTTCGAATGAAGAGATGTCGATGTTCGGTCGATTGCCTGCTACGAGTGGAAGGCAAAGCCTTTCTCGCGCATCCCTGTGTTGCGCATTGCCTCCCATGCGCTCAAGGATCAATTCCGAGAGGGTCGCACCAAGCGGTTTGACTGCTATTTCGAGCGGTAACTGACCGGTCATGATCATCCGGTCCAGCTGCACGTTCTGTTCTTGCCGCTCTGCAGACATATCGACCAATTCGCGCAGTGTTCCTGTGCGCATCGGGCCATCCGGACCAGATTTTTCGGCTGCGCCTCGGAGCCATTGCCCCGCTTCCCGGCCCCAATCCGTGCCTCGGCGGATCGCAAATCCAAAGGCAGCGGTTAAGATGTTCGGATCGTCTGGATTCTTTTCAACAGCGGCCCGAGCCAGTTCCTCGCAAATTGGGTCGTCCACAATCTGTGCAAACTCAGCGGCCTGCAGAAGCTGACGGTCGTCGCGATGGGAGCGACGGGCCCAATCTTGTTGCGCGATTGCTGCCAAATCGCGCCAACGTCCAGACTCCAAGCCGATATTGATCTCGAGCTGCCGTAATCCTGCATCATCGGGCTGTTTCAGCCGTAATGCGTACGTGATCGAACGTGCTCGTTCCAAATCGCCATTGCGGAAGGCAGCCCACCCCTTGTGCCTCATAACCGCATCATTGTGATCACCCGCGTCGCCGATCGCGTCGAGTAACTCATCGAGTTCCTGATCTTGCCTCGAATTGAACAAGGCGTTGGCTGCTTGAATGATTACATCGAGGTTTCGAGTTCGTTCCCATAGGTTGATCGCGAATGGCCCGATTCCCTTGGATTCTGAGTTTATCATCGCCAGAACCAAGTTCCTGAGATCGCCGTCCTCGCCGGTCTGCTCGAATGTGGAACGCCAAGTCTCTACCGCTTGGCTGGAATCCCGAGCCTCTTGTATGATGGCTTCTAATCGTTGGCACACCGAAGGCTCGAGACGTTCTCGCCACTGGTCGAGGAGAGCAATGGCGTCCCTATGTCTATCCTGCTTCGCCGCAATCTCGATCCGGATTCCGATCACCAGCGGAAGTGGAGCGCCTGCTGCGATTAGGGATTCTTCGTGGCGCGCGACGAACTCTATGATCTTATCCGCTGGTTCCCGTTCGATTGTCAGCTGCAGCGCGGCTATCAGGTCGTGGCCTTTAAGCCCGCCCAGCAGCTCCTTTCGCGCCAGCTCTTCATTTAGCACTGTCGCGTCAAACTCGATACCAAATGACGCCGCAAGTGATGCGAAAAGCGTCGCATTTTGGGGCTCAGCCGTCCGTCGAATGACTTCGTCAACTGCAGCAGTATAATGAACCGCGTCACGATCCAATAGCTGCAAGAACAGCCTTTGGGCATCAAACCATACAGCCTTGTCCGGATCGAGATTGGGAAATCTTGTTCTGAACTCGGCAAGATCCAGCAGTGCGGCTTCGCGAAGTCGCTTGCCCTCGCTATCGTTACGCAAATGGCCATGCTGCGGAAGCGCATTGTCAGCACCAGCCATGCCATCGCGCCGGTCACGGGGCAGCATCATAGCCAATCGCAAGCGCATTCGCGCGTAGGGCAAGGTCGGATTTTCGTTGGCTTGTTGCTCGGTGACCGACGCAAGCAGTTGTTCTGCCTCATCCCACTCGTCTTGTAGCGTCAACCACTCTGCCATCGTGGCTATGGCAAACCCGCTCATCGCTTCGGGGGCAAGTTTCTGTCGGATGTATGATAGCCCCGCAGCGATGTCGTCACGCCGCTTCAGCGCGTCAGCGACAAGCAATACAGAAACACTGTCGCCCCTACTTCCGACAAGGTCAAACACGCTCTGGTAGTCTTCTCGACCAAGTGCGACCCGGGCTCTGTCGATATCAAGATCGTTAGCTCCGGAGGATCGGGCTTGCTCGATCCAATTTTCGGCATCTTCGAACCTTTTTACGCGAGCCAACGCTGCCGCCGTAGACCGGAAAAGAGCAATACGGACATCCGTGCGATTAGCGCAGCGAGTTTCTGACGCTTCAAGATGTCCCCATTTGCGGGGACTTGCGCGGGTGGCTGGCGCGGCGAACTGAAGAATGCGAGGTTGGGCAACTCGCCGATGCGTCGCAGCGGCAGAAGCGAGGGCGAATGTGTCGCGATGACGATGAGCTTCTTATCAAGGTCGGCCGGGTCGCCCGCCACCCGCTCCATTTCCTCGAGGAGGAATGCCTGATGCTGCGGGTGCAGCGATATCTCCGGCTCGTCGATCAATAGTGCGCCGATCTCGTTGTTGTGAATGGCGGAGAGCAGCGCAACTAGCTGCAGGATGCCGCTGGCCTCAACGTTTGCTGGGTAGCTTCCGCCTCCTGACACAGGCGTGATCCTGACCGTGAGACCGTTCTGGGACCAGCCTAGCGATACGCTGCGATCTAAGAGCTGCTGGAGTCTCGCCTCGATCTTGAGCCGCAGATCGGCCCGGCGGTCGAGGGCCAGTAATGCCCCTGTGACACTCTCGAGGTCATGCCAGGTATCGCGATAGCTGATGTGTCCCACTGCTGCATCGCCACTTTGCATTGATCCCGGCGAATTCACGAACGCACGAAACCCCTCGAAAGGACTGCTTCGGCCAGCCGCAAGCAGGTGAATTTTGCGGTTCAGACTGGCGATCCGGTTTGTCCCGACTAAGGCTGTTTTGATGGTGCGCAGCGCACGCGTCTTGCCGCTTCCGTTCGCACCTACCAGCGTCGTGATCCCCGGCCGGAGTTCGATCAAGCCCTCCGCTCCTTCATCCCCTAAGAGTTGAAGCTTTATGCCGAGTGGCCAGAGGGGGCTTGCCGGTGGAGCATCACCAATCAACTTTGTGTCTCCTAATGAAAAAGCAGGCGATGGCGGAGTAGCCCTTTTAGCTTCTGCGATATCAGATACGAAAGACCCCATTAAACTCCGATGTTCAGTCGCCCAATCACAAAAAGCTGCAGATGCCTAGTTCGTCGCTGCGCATGAGTGTAGAGGTAGTTCAGGCTTGCGAAGCCACTACGATTTGGCCCTTGTCATCGCCTAACATGCCCAGAAAGCAGTCTGAATAATCGACCGTTCTCGGGAAAGAACAAAGGGTCGTCGGGCTCCTTGCTTTCGGTCGGCGGACAATCGTGCGGACGGCAGGTTTCCGCAGAAGCTGCCTGTGAAAGTCTGGCCAGCGAACGGCGTGCGTTGGGTCGCGAGCTGCCGGAATAGCGGACGGACCGCACCTGGGGATCGATAATCGGCGGCTGAATAGCAAGAAAGGGTCGAGATCAGTGGTAAAATGAGACCAATGGACTCGAATTCGTGCCGAATTGGCTCGAATTTTTTTGGGGGCTTATCCGGGGGCCTTTGTCATCCTCTAGTGCAAATTATCGAGCTTATTGAGGATGATAGTTTCGGTTTATGAGTCCCGTAAGCGCACCAGTACCTTGGCCTTATCGGCCGGATTTTCCCTACTGAAAGCGCTTTAAGATGGGTCCGTCGTGGGTTCCCTACGGGACGCGCTTTGGGCTTATGATTCGGTGGGATTGAAGGAAGGCGCGCCGCTAAGCTGTCAGATTTTGCCGTATCTGGGTCGACGCTAAGATTTTGATTGGGCCGCCTCCATGCTGAAGCTGGGTCCCCTTCCCCAATTTAGGAAACGGCTGCACTCAGCATGGTATCAAGATCTTCTAACAAATCTACGATTTGCGAGGCCGTGTTAGCCTCGACACGGGGGTCGTTTAGTGTGCTAACCTTGCCGACCGAATTGTGGGCTACGTCGCCGCGATTTTTACCATAGCTATCAAGTGCGCCGACGAGGATCGGGGGAATATCGTCCGATAATACTCCCACAGAATGACACATTCTCGAAAGGGCGTCTCGCTTGATACTATTGTTATCAGATTTTTCTTTTAGAGCTTTCCTAGGGTTCAGACTCGTTCAGAGCCAGAAGGCCACGGCGGCAGCGAGGCTGACGGCTGACAGGAAGTTCTGGGCGAGCTTGTCGT
>NZ_JAINEZ010000166.1:0-4389 GCF_019873065.1 Sphingobium sp. PNB | reverse complement strand
GGAAGCGGGCGGCGCGGAAACGGGGGTGGTGGGCTTCTTGGCCTCTACCGGGACGGAAGGTTCGCTCGGCCGGTTGCGCCCGGACAGCAGGAAGACGATGCCGATGATGACCAACAGCGCGATCAGCAGCCACAGGCCATAGTCCATGAAAAATTCTTGCATCGCTCGTCCCTCCCTGTCCGAATTTGGCCTATTTAAGGATGGTTGAGGGCGCGCCGCAAGGGGATCAGCGTGCGCTTTCCTCCCGCGCGACCTCCCGCCACCCAATATCGCGGCGGCAGAAGCCGGTCGGGAAGCCGATGGCGTCGACCGCCTTATAGGCCGCCTGCTGCGCCGCCTTCACCGTGTCGCCGGTCGCGGTGACGTTCAGCACGCGGCCGCCATGGGCGACGATCGCGCCGTCCCTGTCCGCCGTGCCCGCATGGAAAACCCGCGCTCCCGTGGCTTCCGCCGCGTCGATTCCGGTGATCGCGCCGCCCTTTTCCGGGGTGCCGGGATAGCCGTTCGCGGCCATGACGATGGTGAGCGCGGCGCGGTCCGCCAGTTGCACCGGACCCTGTTCGGCCAGCCTGCCCTCCGCCACCGCGAGCAGCAGCGCCACCAGATCGCCATCGAAGCGCATCATCAGCACCTGGCATTCGGGATCACCGAAGCGGGCATTATATTCGATCAGCTTCGGCCCTTCGGCGGTCAGCATCAGCCCGGCATAGAGCACGCCGCTATAGGGCGTCCCTTCGGCGGCGAGCGTGTCGACGGTGGGGCGGACGATCTTCTCGATCACTTCCGCTTCCAGTTCCGGGGTCAGCACGCGGGCCGGGCTGTAGGCGCCCATTCCGCCGGTATTGGGGCCGGTGTCGCCGTCGCCCACGCGCTTGTGATCCTGCGCCGATCCGAAGGGCAGGATGGCGCTGCCGTCGGTCAGGGCGAAGAAGCTCGCTTCCTCGCCGGTCATGAATTCTTCCAGCACCACTTCCTCGCCCGCCGCGCCGAACGCGCCGGAGAACATCGAATCGAGCGCCTCCAGCGCCTCTTCCCGCGTTTCCGCGATGATCACGCCCTTGCCCGCCGCCAGACCGTCCGCCTTGATCACGACCGGCAGCGCGAAATCGTCCAGCGCGGCGATGGCGCCGTCCTTGCTGGTGACCCGCTCATAGGCGGCGGTCGGGATGCCCGCGCGCTTGCACAGATCCTTGGTGAACCCCTTGGACCCCTCAAGCTGCGCCGCCTTCTTGCCGGGGCCGAAGACCGGATAGCCCTTGACCCGCAGATTGTCGGCCAGCCCGTCGACCAGCGGCGCTTCCGGGCCGATCACCACCAGGCCGATGCTGTGGCGCAGGCAGAAATCCACGACGGCGCGATGATCCGTGGCATCAAGGTCGACCAATGTCGCATGCTGGGCTATGCCGGGGTTGCCCGGCGCGGCATAAAGGGTGCTGAGAGCGGGCGATTGCGCCAGCTTCCAGGCCAGAGCATGTTCGCGGCCGCCGCCGCCCAACAGAAGGATGTTCATTTCGCCCATGTCCCCGGAATATGAAGCTGGTTTCGATGTCTCGGGGCGCCTGTTAGCCGAGGAACGCTCAGGGGACAACGCGCCGCCGCTGTCGGTGAGCGAATTGTCGGCCCTGCTGAAGCGCACGGTCGAGGACCGTTTCGGCCATGTCCGCCTGCGCGGAGAGATTTCCGGCTTCAAGCGGGCCGGGTCGGGGCATATCTATCTGTGCCTGAAGGACGACAATGCCGTGATCGACGGCGTGATGTGGAAGGGTGGGGCGGCGCGCCTGCCCTTCGCGCCGCAGGACGGGGTGGAGGTGATCGCCACCGGCAAGCTCACCACCTATCCGGGGCGCTCCAAATATCAGATCGTGATCGAGCGGATGGAGCTGGCGGGCGAAGGCGCGCTGATGGCGCTGCTGGAGAAATTGAAGCAGAAGCTGGCGGCGGAGGGGCTGTTCGACCGGGAGCGCAAGCGGCGTTTGCCCTTCATGCCACGGGTGATCGGCGTCGTGACATCGCCCACGGGGGCGGTGATCCGGGACATATTGCATCGGCTGGAGGATCGTTGCCCGACGCAGGTGCTGCTCTGGCCCGTGCTGGTGCAGGGGCAGGGCGCCGCCGAGCAGGTGGCGCGGGCGGTGCGCGGTTTTAGCGAGATGCAGCCGGGCGGGCCGCTGCCAAGACCCGATCTGGTGATCGTGGCGCGTGGCGGCGGCTCGATCGAGGATTTGTGGAGCTTCAACGAGGAGATCGTCGTCCGGGCGGTGGCGGAATGTTCGATCCCGATTATCTCCGCTGTGGGGCATGAGACTGATACGACGCTCTGCGACTATGCCGCCGACATGCGCGCGCCGACGCCCACGGCGGCGGCGGAAATGGCGGTGCCGGTGCGGGCCGAACTGCTAGCGATGCTGACCGAGCAGGGGCTGCGCATGGACCGGGCCGTGCGGCGCGGGGCTGCGCAGGCGCGGGAACGGCTGGAGATGCAGGCGCGGCTGATGCCGACGCCCGATATGCTGCTCAGCCCCCAGCGCCAGCGGCTGGATCAATTGTCCGATGGTCTGGTCAGCGGATTGCGGCATCGCGTTGCCGATGCGCGGGCGCATCTGGGGCAGGCGGGCGGAGCGTTGCGGCCCGCCCTGCTGCGCCAATATGTCAGCCGCGCCGCCGAGCGCGTCGGCCGGTTGCGGCTGCGCCCGGATTATCTGGAGCGCGTTTACAAGGACCGGGCGACCGCTTTCGATCGCGTCTCGCGTCTCTTCACGTCGGTCAATCCCGACCTGCCCTTGCAGCGCGGCTTTGCGCGGGTGATGGCGGGCGACCGGCTGGTGAAATCCGTGGCGGAGGCGCGGGCGGCGGGCGCGGTCAGCCTGCACTTCCGCGACGGCGCGGTGGGCGCGAGCATCGATGGCGGCACGCCCCTTGAGAAGTCCGCCGCCGAGGCTATATCGACTCCGTCACGCACCCCGCGCAAAGCGCGTGAGGGCCAGGAGACGGGCCAGCAGGACCTGTTTTCCCAATGACGCCGTTGCACAGGAAAGGCCGAGTGATCCCATGCTGATGTCCAACCGCGACCGCCCGGCCCGGCTGCACTATATGGCCTACAGCTTTCGTGTGCTGCAGGCGGGCGATCATGTGATCTGCGCCGTCAGCGGGCGCAAAATTCCGCTGGATGATCTGCGCTACTGGAGCATCGCCCGGCAGGAACCCTATGCCAGCGCCGAAATCTCCGCCCAGGCCGAACTGAAGGCGCGGGGTCTGTAAGGTGCCGGGGTTTAGATGAAGGGCTGGATCGCCGCCGCTGCGCTGGCGATGGCGGGTGTGGCGGCCACCTCCCCGACAGCGCCGCCTGCCGTGGAACTGGTGCTGGCCGGTACGCCCGTCCAGGGCGGCGTCTTGCTGGGCACGGCGCCCAAGGGGACGGTCGAACTGCGCTTCAACGGGCAATTGGTGCCGGTCGATGCCGATGGCCGTTTCGTGATCGCCTTCGACCGCGATGCGGCGCCGCAGGCCCGGCTTACCGGACGTCTTGCCGATGGAACGCTTCTCGACCGCGCCCTCACCGTCGCGCCGCGCGATTGGCGGATCGAGCGGGTCGATGCGCCGCTGCGTCCGACGAAAAGCACGGAAGCCTTCCTCGCCCTGCGCAAGCCGGAGCTTGAACGGATCGCCGCCGCGCGCGAAACCGTGACTGACGCGCAGGGTTGGCGCCAGCGGTTCATCTGGCCGCGCATCGGTCGCGTCTCCGGCTTGTTCGGCGCGCAGCGCATCTATCAGGGGCAGCCGGGCGCCTATCATGGCGGCGTGGATATAGCGGGCGCGACGGGCGAGCCGGTGGTGGCCCCGGCCGACGGGGTGGTGATCCTGGCCGCGGATCGCCCGTTCACGCTGGAGGGCAATCTGCTGATGATCGACCATGGTCATGGATTGAACAGCGCCTTCCTTCACCTTTCGCGGATCGACGTGATTCCCGGGCAGCATGTGATTCAGGGGCAGCGCATAGGCGCAATCGGGGCCACCGGACGGGCCACGGGTCCGCATCTTCATTGGGGGATGAAGTGGAATGAAGCCCGGATCGATCCGATTCTGCTCACCGGACCCATGCCGCAGAACTGATTTATTATTTCACGGAACTATAATTTTATTCTTCGTCATGATATGTCGAAATGTAAAAATTCCTTCTAGGAACTCAGACCTGTAACATTGTTGTTAAACAGGTGTTCAATACCGATTTTCTCGATTTGTGGCATATTTGCTACAGTTTCGGTCAAATGCGATGCCCGGGCTTCTGCCCTGCTTTACACTCATAAAGAGACCTGTGCGCGGGTGGGCGTAGACAGAAGCGTTGATAGCTGATTCTATGGGCTTTCCAAGAAGGAGAGCAGCGGATGGCGC